>CAXBNB010000217.1:0-6828 GCA_963976505.1 uncultured Reichenbachiellaceae bacterium | reverse complement strand
ATTCAAGTAATTTTCATTTCCATTTTCTGGTAGAATGTGTTCGATGGTACCTGGATTTTCCTCATACGGATAATCTGCATGACTTAAGTTATTCTCGATGTTAAACAAAATATATCGGACAATTTTTTTTCCTCTTTTAGTACTTATTGACTTGCTTGCAAAATCATTTTTAAAATCATTGTCGGTAGGATATAAATTAATCAAAGAATTAGCAATTTGATGTATTGAAGTTAACCCACCATTGCTAATACCATTTGCAGCTTTATTATATACATCTTCCTTGAGGTTAGTATGCAGTTTCCCAATTACCGTATATCTAAAAGTGACAATACTTACCAGTCTTAATACACTAGCAAAGTCTTCCTTATTCAAATTATTATAAGCAGCGATAAGAATAGGAAAAGCTTGTTTCTCTTTAAATAAACTTAACTCATTTATACGTTTTTTAATTTCGCGGTGTCCTCCCCAAAATGTGTCCGCATAATTAGTTAGTGCATTATATAGCTGTGCATTTTCCTCAAGAGCGTCTAAAAGCTGTATCACTTCAGGTGAAGAAGTGATTATTTCTTTAATTGCTCTAAATAAGTAGTCTTGCCGAATTAACCTGTTTATTGAAATCCAGTAATGTCTCAAAAAAACCGGAAAATTATCAAGCCCAATTACATCTACAATTCGTTTCCATTTATTTTTAACATGAGGCAAATCTACTTGTGTTGATATGGAAAACAGGTAATTTTTTAGAAGGTCGGTCACAGTAAGTCCAACACCTCTAGAATTCAATGTTTCAAATACCGTATATGCACTTAATTCATCTTCTACGATAATCTGGATGAACATGAGTTTTTCAGCGACCAGTTTATTTAAAAAATTGGTTACTTTTTCACCGTCTTCGTTACTACTAAAATGACCTGAAATCCTATCAGAAAAATAATTATACGCCTGATAAATTAGCTTGTCTGAATCTTGAAGAGTATTTATATTAGTAGGGTCTCTAAATACTAGTAAGTTGGATTGGAAAAAACTATTATTGTTTTCGTTAAGTTTCAATTTAGAGGAATACGTTAAAGAGCCTGGATCCTTGTCTCCAATAAATTTTTTCTGTAGTAGTTCTATTCTTTCCTTATTGTTCTCTGTATCAATACCTTTTTCTACAAGAGAATTAAGCTGATTAATGACTGCTAATACTATAAGTGTTAAAGTTGAAAACCGTTGCTGTCCATCAATTACATGAAAGTGCTTCTCTCCCATATTTTGGAGGACTATTGAACCCATATAATGTACGCTGTTCGAAGACTCAATAATTAATATATCATTCCACAAATCCTCCCATTGATCTCTTTTCCAAGAATAATCTCGTTGATATGGAGGTACGGTGTAAGTTTTTCCATTACCAATTACATCGCTAAGGCTTACTGTACTAGTGTCTAATAAATTATTTACTGCCATTGTTCAAAGTTAAATACTTTCGCTTTGTCAATTACAATTACATCTAGCACACAGTGTACTAGATGTAATTTTGGTTTTCTTCTAAATTCGTCAATGAATACCGAAAACTTATTTCTCCAATTTCAATACGGCAAACTTGCCTTTATTCCATCCATGTACCAGTAGATACAGCTGCTTTGTTCCGTTGGTTTCAACGAAATGAGGCCATACTTGATGAATGTTGGTCAAGATCGGAATGTCTAGGTCTCCAGGAATAATAGTCGATACAAGTTTCTCGCCTGTATGCGCATAGATAGGAGCAGATTTCTGATCGCCAAGCGCACTCAATGCATTGAGGAAAAAATGCCCTGATTTGTGAGAGACATTGCATACAAGACTACCTGCTGGGATATCATCGAATGTTTCCACAAACTTGCCTTTCTTAGTAAACTTCACCACCTGACCTGCAGCCCTGTTTGCCACAAGGATGTGCTTGCCATGAGCATATACGCCATGTGCCGTCTTAAACTGTCCAGGATTGTCTCCTTTTCCGCCCCAAGCTAGTTTTCCCCAGCTCCATACACCGTCATTTTCTTGTATGGTCATCACAAAATCACCAGCCGAATAGCCATGTGCTACATAGATTGTCCCCTTGAGGTAAGTGACATCTGTCACTCCAAAATTGCTCTCTTCAGATCCAAAAAATTCGTTGGCTTGAGCAAAATCAAACTCGGTACCGGTAGGCTTCAATATTTCACTTACAACCTTGCCATCTAATGTCAATACCAATACTCTTTTACCATTCTGCGCTACAGCCAAGTGTTTCACTCCCTTGTGAATAAAGAAAACTATTCCATGAATATTGTCCTTCAGGCGCTCATCGGTTCCAATGGTTTTCCAATTTGTAAGGTCAGCACTGATAGCACAAAGTCCATATCCAGGTATGCCTGTATATACGATTCCTGTTTCAGGATCTTCGTTGAACCCACCATGCATCTGTGGCTCAAACTCATAGGCTTCTTTTGGAAAAGCAGCTGTCAATTCCTGATCCCAAGAAAAAACAAAATCTCCCTGACCTGTTACCAATTTTGCTCGTTTGTTGTCTTTCTGCTCTGATGATGGCATAGGGCCATGCTCGTGATGATGTGTCATGTTGCCATGAGTATGCTCATGTGCATGATGTGTATGGTCCTCAGTATTTTGTGCCATCAGGGTGCACGTAAATCCAAGGAAGAGTGCGATTAGCAATACGGTAGGTGTTGTTCTTTTTGCCATAGTTAGTTCTTTAATAGTTTTTTTGAAAAGTCAATTGTTTAGGATTCTGTAACCCAATGAAGGTAATTTAAACCTGATAATGCATTTGTACCAAATTTAGTGCCGTGAATTATGAAATTGATGCGAATATGGAGGTCACCCAATTTAACTTTCCGTAGATATTAGCTTGATCTAATGACTCCCCCACCCAAAATTTGGTTTGGAAATAAAGAAAGCATTAAAAAGTCTGAATTCACTCTAAAGTAAAACTCGATACCTCTAAAGCAATCATGGATTCAGGAATTCATAAGGAAATTTTAGGCTTAGGCAAAAGGTAGGAAGGAAGCTATTGACTTGAGTCTAGCCATTATTGGTGGTCAATAGTTCAGCGCTGCACCATTAACTTTCCGTTGAGCACATCACCTCCAAATTGGATTTGGTAATATAAAAGCCCATTGTTCATTGGCTGAATAAACGAGTCTTGAAGACTCCAGATCAGCTTAAATTTGCCAGCATATTGGCTTTCTTCCGTAGAATGATAAATATTCTGCCCTAATGAATTGTAAATATCCAAGACAAGTTTTCCAGAGCTACCAGTATTTATCTCAAAGTGTATTGTTTCTTTGAACGGGTTTGGATAGGTGCTTATTTCGACCTCCGACGCATTACTAGGAAAGTCTTCAATAGACGTGACTATGTCTTTATTTTTATCGTTCTCCACCAGTTTAATGGTTTGATTGGGTTTAATGTCATAGTGGGTTTCTTTAAGACCACTCGGCCATTTGACCAGCAAACTATCTACTACTTGACTGTCACTCAGACCAAAATGTACGGGCAATAAACTTTGAGCAAGTAAAGCAGCTCCATGATAAAACCTGTGGTAAGTTTTTCCCCCGGCCCAGATTTGGAGTATTGTACCTATGGCATCACGATTGGAGAGGGTACCTTTCAATTCTATTTTGAGCCAATTAACATTGGACGGTTGGAAAGTCGATATGGTTTGATTTTGGTACAAATAAGGGATGGTATCGGTATTAGATACCAATAAATCCAAGTCCCCATCGTCATCGTAATCGAATATTTCCATGCTCATGGCATGTGCCGATCCATCCGTTTTCGACTCAGCAGACCAGTTGATATATTTATCTTCTCCGTCAGCCCTCATATTTCTAAAAAGCATATTGGTGCCAGGGCCATATTTAAAACCATTGGCAACATAGATATCTTCGTCACCATCGTGATCACAGTCAAAAAAATGTGTGCCCCATGCCCAGCCCGCATTTTCTACTCCTTGTTCGGTGGCCTGCTCATCAAATCTGCTAGTAGGAGTAGCAGAAAAAAGAGGGTTATGGTGGTTGTTGGCAATATTTGTCAGATAGATATCAAAGAAACCATCATTATTGTAATCACCTGTGGCAACACCCATACCATCTCCTGAATTCTCAAGTCCGTAAGCTTTTGTCAACTCTTCAAAAGATTCCCCTTTTCTATTCACATAAAAACGATTGTCAGAAAAATCATTTACAACATAAAGGTCAAGCCATCCATCTCTATTGGCATCTATGGGCATACTCGTCCAAGTATTGCCAATATCTCCTAATCCGGTTTCACGTGTTACATCAGTAAAACTCCCACCACCAATATTCTTATACATTCTATTGGCTTTTTGCCAATCGCTGATGTACAAGTCAATGTCTCCATCATTGTCATAGTCCCACCACAGCGCACTGCTATTGTAACATTCCGGACAAGGACGGATATTAGAAGTTTCGGTAACATTGGTAAACGTTCCATCTCCATTATTGTGGAAAAGTTCAACTTTTCTAAAATGAGTCAGTAACAAATCGGGATATCCATCATTGTCATAATCACCCCAAGAAACGCCCATTTTCTGTCCCATACTTCCTGTCAATCCTTTATTGGCATACTGAACTCCAAATCCTGCTTCTATTGTAACGTCATCAAAACTTCCGTTTCCATTGTTTCGCATCAATCTGCTCCATGTATTGGGATCCTTAGCATCAAATGATTTTTTGTTCACCATAAACACATCCAAGTCACCATCTTGATCATAGTCGGCTATGGCGTTTCCGTTATTATCTGTATTAATGAATAAATTAGACTCTTCGGCTACTTCGTTGAAATGTTGTCCCATAGAAGAAAAGATTGGCATGCCTGATAAAAAGGCAACAGCCAATAAGGTTAGTATGTTATTTTTATCAATGGAGAAATCCATGTGCTTATCAACTCTTGCCATGATTGACAATATTTGGAAAAATTATCACGCCAAAAACTCTAATAAATTGACACATCCTTTTTTATTTTAACAGCAAAATCAATCTAGAAATTTAATTATCATCCATCACGTTGCGGGCACTAAGTTCTGCTCGTATTTCTCCTGCACGTTTTTCATCAACCCCATAATCTCGCATGATATAGATCGCTAAAAGTGTACCCAGTATTGGAAGTCCTGAGAAAAAAGCACGCAGACCATCGATTGCACCTTCTGGCTGTGTGGCAGCACCTGAATCAAAACCTACGGAACTCATAATCAGTCCACTTAGCCCCCCCGCAATGGCAAAACCAACTTTTACCATCCACCAATATATTGCTCCAAAGACGCCTTCTCTACGCATTCCTGACTTCAATTCATCCAAATCAATCACATCGGCAGTCATGGACATCATCAATACAAATAGGCTACCAATGCCGAAGGAGAAAAAAGGTAAAGCAATAATGAACATATATGGTTTTCCGGGAATGAAGAGAAACCATAGCATAATATAGCCTACAATCGAAATGCTTTGTGAAATCATAAATGCCTTCTTTTTACCCAGTTTTTTTGACATAAAAGTCACAACAGGAATGACTAAAAAGGTCGTTCCTAGAGCACCTAAACACCCGAAAAGTGTAGGCCAAATTCCAGCTGCTCCGGCATCACCATCAAATAGATGGTACACGATGATAAAGAATGAAAATGCAGCGATGGTATAGAAGGCGTTATAAACCAAAAAGGTGGCTATACAGAGTTGTCTAAACGGTTTTAGTCCAAAGGCGGCTTTAAAACCCATCCATATTTCTTTGAGGCTACTTCCAATGGTCCTTAAGTTAAGTGGAGAATAATTTTCACCTAGGGTCGATTTACTCTTAATAAATATGGCCGGTACCATAGCGCATATCATAAATATAATACCCACCCAGACAGCCAGCGTTCTGGTAGCCACATCAGCGGATTCAAATAAGGTATTGTCGTACATGATCACCCAAAACCAAGGTGCTATCACCCATGCCCACTGACCAATCCATTGGGCCACAGCCATAATATCGGTACGTTCATGAAAATCGTTGCTCATTTCATAACCCATAGCGACATAGGGTACGCTGAAGATTGTCAGACCCAAATAGAATACAAAAGACCATAGAATGAAATAAATAAAATTATATTCGATACCATTGGCTCTATTCAATTGCCACATGATCACAAATGCAAGTCCCATCACAACAGCTCCTATGAACACATATTGTCTTCGTCTACCCCAACGGGATTTAGTATTGTCAGAGATAAAGCCCATAATAGGGTCGGAAATAGCATCAAATATTCTGGGGAAAAAGTATATGACTCCCCACATCCATCCGGGAAACCCAAGGTCTTGCACCAATACAACCATAAATATGCCCAGTACCGCTGGAAACATCTGATTGGCAAGCATTCCTATTCCAAAAGCGATTTTTTGCCCGAATGGAACTAATCCCTCTTTTGCTATTTGGTTGTTTGACATAGTATAGTTGTTTTGTTAAAATAGTTTTATTTATAATCCTGATATCTAAAACTTTGATGTCAGGTAATAAGTCATTCTCAAAATAAATTTTGCATTACTTTTTTTGGCTTTCTTTCTACTTTAAATAATCCCCAATGTTTTTCTGGTTCCAATGGATGCTCTGACCCTTTCCATGGCTCGTCGAAGGCTTCAAAAACAAATGTGACTACACCTTCCTTTGCACTCCACTCCATTAAATCATTGTAATAAGTCTTTTGATTTTCTTCGTTTACTTTATCAGGATCTATTCCTCTACCGTTTGAATTTGTAGCCCATCCTGCTTCTGTGATTACGACTTGTTTATGAGGATACCTATCCGCTACAGCATGGA
>CAXBNB010000216.1:0-6834 GCA_963976505.1 uncultured Reichenbachiellaceae bacterium | reverse complement strand
TGGAACGCTGCAAATGCCGATTTTACTCCATATATTTTCGATGAATGGCAGAAAATTCACGATAAGTTGCAAATTATTTTTTTGATACTCGACATTTTTCCTAATTATAGTCTTATAATCAGCGGAATGATAATTATCCTGATCAGAGTATAGCTTAGGATATCTTTGTAACTATTGCTGTTTCATCTTAAATTAAAAATTAATTTTTCTTAAATATTTCATCCATAATAGCCGAATAATTGCATAATAAGGATGCTGTTCTCCTAAATTAATGACTATTACGTCTCTATAAAACGCCAGCAATCAGTAAGGTAATTCATCATAACCTAGGCAAATTTGAACATAACGCACTATCTTTATGTTATCAACTAAACAATCCAATTCATGGCAGGAGGAGCAGGATTTTTGCGAGACTCAAGAAGTAATCAGGAGAAAAACCTGCGTTACTTAGATATGTTCAATGCCAGTCACTTCAAACGAACCCATTATAAAACCACAAAAGCGAAGCTCTACAAACGCAAAGAATCAACTCCTGAACAACTCAAAGAAATCAAGACCATTGTCAGGGCAGAAGCAAGACAATACCGACAAAAGTCAAATATGCTCCTAATAGGCGTGATCATTTTAGCCGCTATTAGTATGTTATTGATTTTTACATAAGTTAAGTATTAAACCAGGTCGCAATGGTAGAGAAATTATACCCCTATTTCATTCCATTTCACTGCTTCACACATCTACCGCTGCAAATGATACAATAATACCTTTAGGGCTCATTCCACTCAATATAGATTTGTTCTACATTAAAATTATAAGCATTTGAAAAGAAGGGAATTTATCGGCAAAACGTCAACAGGATTGGGAGCGGTACTATTGGCTCCAGGTATCATGTCGTTTCAATTTGGAAAAGAAAAGAAACGTTCGTTTAAAATCAGACAATATAGACCAGGCAGATTTCTAGCTCCGGTGCAATGTGTCACACCCGACGATGGTTTTTACCTCCATACGTTCTACGATGTATGTCCCCTCAGTCCAAGTCAGCAATACTTGGCAGTGACCAAGTTTCCTTACCAACAGAAAACACCTAGATGGGGCGATGAAGCAGAAATTTGCATGATCGACCTGCACAACGAAACCATAGAAACAGTATATAGAACCAAAGGATGGGCTTTCCAATTGGGCGCCAACGTGCAGTGGGGCAATAGCGGCGACCGTTACTTGTATGCCAATGACATCATCGACGAAAAACCGGTATGTGTAAGGATTGATTTGCAATCGGACGAAGTGAAGGCTTATTCGGGCGCCAAGTATGATCTTTCACCAGACGATAAATACATCATCAGCCCCAATCTGTTGACAATGAATATCCATCAGTTCGGATATGCCGTGCCGGATAGGGTACATGGAGCACCAAGTACCTTTTCTAAGGAAGACATGCCCAAAGAAGGACTTTGGAGGACGAATCTGGATACCAACGAAACAGAGCTTTTGGTTGCTTTGCCAGAATTTTTGGCAAAAGTGGAAGGACCTGCAGAAGACAAGGAATACTATAAGCGGAGTGTCAATTACCTGTTTCATTCCAAGTACAACAAGCAGAATACCAAGATCATGCAGGTGTTTCGAGGGTTGATCGATAATGAAGGTAGGGATGCATCGCTTTTTACTATGGATACTGATGGTGGAAACCTCAAACAATGCTTGAGTAGAAACCATTGGAACCAAAAGGCTAAGTTCGGAGGAGGAGGAAATCATCCCAATTGGCATCCTGATGGAGAGCATATTATTATGAATTGCATACCTAGATGGTTAGGTTATGAAAACATGATGTTTTGCCAGTTTAAACATGATGGATCTGATTTTAAAATACTGTCAGAAGAGCATATTGGCAGTGGACACCCAAGTATAAATGCAGATTCAACTTTTCTTTTGGCAGACACTTATCCCAAGCAAAAATGGATCCCTTCACCAAAGGGTGAATTACCCATTCGTTTGATTGATTTAAAGGAGAACCATGAACAAATGATCTGCTCAATCGGCACCAATGTGGGTAACAATTGGAAAGCCTATAAAAAAGGTGAAACAGGCAGCCACTACAAGCTTGACCCACATCCTGTTTGGAGCAGAGACTATAAGAAAGTGGTGTTCAATGGTGCTCCTGATGGCAGAAGACAAGTGTATTTAGCAGATTTAAAAGATTTGGTTTAAGTATGGAATTAGAACCTGAAATTATTTTTAGTATTTAATAAGAAACTCCTTATAGCGTCATTGCGAACGGAGTGAAGCAATCTTACCGCATGAACACAAGACCTAACAGTAGATTATTTAGCATCCTTTTGATGAAAAATTTTAGAGACTTTTTCAACTCGCTTGCTATAATTTTCCTCAGCTTTTATATTTTGACAGCTTGTAGTTCCAAACCTGAGTATGAATCAGATACCAAGCTTAAAAAACCGAATATAATATTTATTATGGCCGATGATATGGGTTATGCGGATGCAGGAGCTTACGGGCAAAAACTGATCAAAACACCCAATATTGACCAATTGGCAAATGAAGGCATGCGTTTCACACAATGTTACTCAGGATCTTCTGTTTGTGCGCCTGCTCGCAGTGTATTAATGACAGGGCAACATACTGGCCACACCAGAGTTAGGGGAAATTTTGGTTTGGGTGGAGTAGTTGGTTTGGGTGGTGGTAAAGGCAGGGTTCCGCTAAAGGCTGAAGATGTAACAGTGGCGCAGTTATTAAAAAAAGCGGGTTATACTACGGGCATGGTTGGCAAGTGGGGCTTGGGTGAACCAAACACTACAGGCGAACCAAACAGCAAAGGATTTGATGAGTTTTACGGATTCTTAAACCAACGAAGAGCGCATACATACTACCCTGATTACATTTGGAAGAATAAGGAAAAAGTAGTGCTTAATAATGTAAACCAAAAAGGCTCTGATTACACCCATGATTTATTTGCAGACTATTGCGTTGACTTCATTGCAAGAAACAAGGACAAACCATTCTTTTTATACATTCCATTTTGCATACCACACGATTCCTATGAGTTACCCAATAATGGTGACTATGAGAATAAGCCTTGGGACAAAAATGCAAAAGCCTATGCCGCAATGATTAGCCGAATGGATAAGAATGTGGGAAGGATCATCCAGACTTTGAAAGATAAGGGTATTGATGACAATACCTATGTGTTTTTTACCTCTGATAATGGAGCAGCTCAAAGTTCTGTTGATTGGGGGTTGTTTGACAGCAATGCACCACTTAGGGGGATTAAAAGAGATCCTTATGAAGGAGGTATCAGAGTGCCTATGATTGTTCGTCATCCTAAGAGAATTAAAACAGGAGCTACAAGTGATTTGCCATGGTATTTTGCTGATGTGCTACCTACTCTTGCCGAAATTGCAGGAATCACTACCGCTGAAACTATTGATGGTACAAGTATATTGCCTACTATTCATGGCAAACAGCAAGATTTATCCAATCGATATTTATATTGGGAGTTTTATGAAAAACAAGGGTGGCGCGCAACCCGCTTTGGCGATTGGAAGGCAATTCAAAACGGCATGAACCAAGGAGATCAGGAGCCCATTGAATTGTATAACTTAAAAGAAGATATTGGAGAGACAAAAGACCTTGCCGATCAATACCCAGAAATTGTAGCAAAAGCAGCCAATATATTTGAAGAATCGCATGTACCCTCTGAGCATTTTGTGTGGAAATATTTGAACAAGTAGGAGATGGCAAGGAATGATTATGTTGAAGCAATGAACTAAGTCAGGTATTTGTGTATGAGGGCATATTTAGGTACTCTTTTTAATAATAGAAATAAAATATGAAATGGTGAAAAACGGATTAGGTGTTGCCATACTTATTCAACTGCTTGTAATTAGCATGTCGTGGGGTACAGAAGTGGATAGTGGAAAGACGAAAACCCGGCAGCAAAATGGGACGAAAGGCAAACTCTTGTACCAAAACAATCTATCAAGTCAAAAGCACATCAGTGATTGGAAACTGGAAGGACCTGCCAAAATAGAATTTAAAGACCGTTGGATGCACATGTATTCACCCAGTGAAGAAGGACATCATGTACTTTGGTGTCCTGAAGATTTTCCTGACAGTTTCATTGCCGAATGGGAGCTTCAAAATATAGAAACGGATGCAGGGCTGTGCATTGTTTTTTTTGCAGCAAAAGGAGTCAATGGAGAAGATATCTTCGACCCATCATTGAAAAAAAGGAATGGAGTATTTAGTGGATATACCAAAAGCGATCTAAAAAATTACCATATTTCTTACTACGCCAATGGAAAGGACAAACGTGCAAGAGAAGTGGCACATCTTAGGAAAAATGCTGGATTCAATAAAGTGCAAGTAGGTGAGCCCGGTATTCCGGTAAATTCTACCGACGTGTTCAAAATGAAACTTATAAAAAACAACAATAAGATCCAGATGTTTGGCAATGGAAGAAAAATCATAGATTGGACGGATGATGGAAAAGAATATGGTCCAGTATTGGACGGAGGAAAAATAGGGTTGAGGCAAATGAAATGGACTCATTTCAGGTATAGAAATTTCAAGGTTTGGGAGCTAAAAAATAAAAAATGAAAAAGGAAACCGTAATTATCCTTTTGTCTGTTGTTTTAGGAATCCCGATCATTCTATTGGTCTTACTTAATATTTTTGGTGGAGCTGGTAGGAAGATGGATCAGCCAATTTCACAAGGAAATATTAACGTACCTACCGAGCGAACATTTATATACAAAGACACATCGGCCTTTCAGCAACATTTATTCAACCATTGGGCTCAAAGAAAACCCAAAGAATGGAAAAAGGATGAAAAGGTCAGTTTTCAAAATGCGCGAATAGTTTTAGGGTGTTTTTTAACTGGTCAGCGAATAGATGAAATGAACCAGTACATTTTGCGGCAGAAAGCCACTGGAAATCCTGGCTCTCCTTGGTTGATGAACCCAAATGGCGATTATGACTTCAATGCTATGGCGTTCACAGCAGTATTTCATTTGTTTAAAGATAATCCGGAGATCTTATACCCTGAAACCAGAGCCCATCTTCTGGAACACATCCTTACGATAGAAGGAAGTGATTTCACCAGGAATGTGGCTTACACCGCCTTTCAAGATACTGAAAATCACATCCTGATGGCAGAAACTTCTCGTTATTTGAAAAATCAGTGGCTATGGGAGAATGGAAATAAATCGCCTGAGTATGACAATAAAAACAATGGGATGGAAGAAGCGCTTACACAATTTCTTAAAGAAATTGATACGTATGGCTTTTATGAATTCAACTCAGCTCCTTATTTGGGTTATGCTTATTCTACACTTTTGGTGCTAAATGAATTTACAACTGGAGAGATTCAAACTACAACTAGAAAACTATTGGACAGGCTTAGCTGGCAGTACGCCTTGGGTAGCTATAAGTTCAGGCACCATCCACCACACAGAAGACGATTTGGAGACGGACGTAAGAAAAACATTGATTCAGATTACCATACCGTGATGTATAAAGTATTTGCCAGCTTATATATAGATAGTCTGGAAGTAAGCATATCGCGAGGAGAACATCACGCAATCTTTGCAGCAATGATGTCTTACCGACCTCCCAATAAGTCAATGCAGTGGATTTTGGAAAAACCCAATGGTTATTTTGTAAGGCTTGGTCATGGCTACAATTCCTGCGGTGAAATTTATTCTGGTGACAAGGATTATTTGATTTCTGCGGGAGGTGCCAATCAAGGCAAAAGATCTATGATTATGCCAAAACCAATTTCGCTGTTTTTGGATGATGACGCCACGGAGTTGGATGAAGTATTTCACATGTACGGTCCTGGAAAAGAGCGAATTAATTGGAACAATACAGGAGTTTATGAAGATTTTGCTTGTACAAAAGGTAAGGTTCAAATCCCGAAGGGTAAACAACCTGTGCATTCATCTGAAGGCTGGGATATTTTTAAAATTTCGGATGGTATTTATCTCAATGTTTATTCCCAAAAGGAATTGGGTTTAATGGTAATTACAAGAGCTGAGACCGCAGAGGCTTCATTGAAGGATATATTAAAAAATAATTCTGATAAGAAATTATATTCATCTCAATTCAAACACTCGAATGGAAATTTCATGGAATATGATTTAGATGCACCAAAAGAGAAATGGGTGATAAAAAGTGTGAACCAAAAGGATGTTGACAGAGATTTTGATCAATGGCCATTTTTTGAAGGCAATATAGAGGGATAAGGTGAAGCTGCTACAATTGCCTGATTCCATGAGAAACACTGGAGTTGCAATTTCAGACGGGACAAGTGTTAGCGACGATACTCATTTTGATTCTGAAAGTGCCATTATATTGGGAGGTCGCTTTGCCAGAGAAATGAAAAGAGTACAATTAGAATTAAAGAAAAAATGAGATTTTCTAATATGGGATATAATATGAATTCAATTAAAATGAAATTTAGAGTATTTATTAAAATCATGCTGTTAGCTGTTTTAATTGTTAATAGTGGACTGGTTAAATCACAGCAGAAACCCAATGTCATCGTCATTTATACTGACGATCAGGGCTCTATCGACCTCAATATTTATGGAGCAAAGGATTTGAAAACACCTCATATGGATGCTTTGGTAAAAGATGGTGTTCGGTTTACGCAGTTTTATGGAGCACCCGTTTGTTCTCCTTCCAGGGCGGGTTTGCTGACAGGGAAAACACCGCAGAGAGCTGGAGTGCCAGGGAATATTCCTTCTGTCCCTGTGACCACCAGAGGACTAAGATCAGAGCAATATACCATGGCAGAAATGTTCAAAGATGCTGGGTACAAAA
>CAXBNB010000215.1:0-6871 GCA_963976505.1 uncultured Reichenbachiellaceae bacterium | reverse complement strand
TTTTTAGTTCCAATTTCAAATCTAAAAATGCTGCTAAGAACCTAGCTGTCCATGACGAATACCTTCCGCAAGGCATGCTTCTGACTTCCATTAAAAGTACTTTGACAGAAAATGGAAAGGCCTTCATTATTTATCCGGAATATGAAGCGGATCAAATAAAGAAGATTGCTGACGAGTATGGTTTGCATGCCACAGAGGCACTTGTAATAAAGAACAAACCTGGCAGTACTGTTTTTAGAAAAATTATAGCGTTAACTAAAAAACTTCCTTTGGAAAAACCAGCCCAAGAGCTGCACATTAGAAATGGTCAAAATGAGTTTACGCAGGAATACGTTGACCTCTTGAAACCCTTCTATCTTCATTTGTAATAAGGGTAAGGTTTCATTTTCTCCTCAAATTATATTTCTGTGACCGTCATTATTAACAAATTATTATTTCTTAAAATTTTAAGAACCTTTTAAAGGCTATGCCGTAAAATTGCATCGGAAACTATGAGTGAATCAAAAGTTTCCTTAGTTTTTAAAATGGGAGATAGATTGAACGTAGCAGAAAATATACTAGAGAAGGCAGACGCATTATTCAACAAATACGGAATACGAAGTATTTCCATGGATGAAATTGCAAGAGAATTGGGTATTTCCAAAAAAACCATTTATCAGTACTTTAAAGATAAGGATGATATAGTTTATCAGATTACCAGAAATACCATTGAAAAAGACAAAAGTGAATTTGAAGCTGCCACCCAGCAATCAAGTAACTTGATAAGTGCCTTATTGCAGATGTCTAAATGTTTAAGAGAGAATTTCAACAAAATTAATCCTTCTCTCATTTTTGACGTACAGAAATACCATCCAAGGTCTTGGAGTCTTTGGATAGATTATAAAAACGATTTTATTTATAATACCATACTCAACACCCTTGAAAGAGGTAAAATGGAAGGAATTTTCAGACCTGAAATCAATCCTGAAATTCTTGCTACTTTTAGAATAGAACAAGTTCAAATGTCATTCGACGAAAAAATATTTCCAAGAAACAAATTTGATTTTAAAGAAGTCCAGTTGGCACTGTTTGACCATTTTGTACATGGCATACTCACTTCAAAGGGACAAAAAATATTCGATGACCTAACGAAAACAAAAGGAAATGCTTAAAACTCAAAAACCAATTTGCCTATTACTATTGCTGCTATCACTTGTGGTGATTACAGCATCGGCACAGCAACCAAATAGTCAACAGGGCTACAGCCTGCAAGAAGCAATTGATTATGCCATCAATAACAATACAGAGATCTTAAATGCTAGTCTGGAGAATAAAATAGCTCAGAAGCAGATAAATGAAATATTGGCTGACGGACTACCACAGGTGTTTGCCAATCTCGACTTGGTCAACAACCATAACATCCAAACAGCCTTTGTTCCGGCTAATGCATTTGATCCCAGTGGGGATCCCAATGAAGTGGGCGCACTTGCTTTTGGCGTAAATTATACTGGGCTGGCTTCTTTGAGGCTGGAACAAATGATTTTTGATGGGTCGTTTTTCGTGGGTTTGCAAGCAGCTCGTATTTATACCGAACTATCTAGAAAAGCACACATAAAAACCACCATTGATGTGGTGGAAGCAGTCACAAAGGCTTATTATACTGTATTGATCAACAGAGAAATGGCCGAGTTGGTGACTAAAAATTACACGCGACTGGACTCATTGCTATCTGATACCAAAATAATGTATCAAAATGGTTTTGTCGAGCAGATTGATGTAGATCGAATCAAAGTGGAGCACAACAATGTGAAAGTAGAAAAAGATCACTTGGACAAGATGCTGCACCTTAGCGAATCATTATTCAAATTTCAAGCAGGCTTTGATTTGAAAGAACAAATTGAATTAACCGATGAAATAGATAATGTGGAATTGGAAAAGTACCTTGAGAAGGCAGATGCCTTCAACTACGAAAACCGAATCGAATACTCCAATTTGCAAACTCAAAAAGCCCTGAACAATTTGGATTTAAAAAACACCAAATCTCAATACATTCCCAAAGTGAATCTATATGCAACTTATGGTGCGAATACAGGTACTCAAAAATTTGGCGGGCTCTTCGACTTGAACGAAAACCCATGGCATAGATTGGGGGTAATTGGTGTTGGAATGAACTGGCATATTTTTGATGGTATGAGAAAAAGTGCTCAAACTCAGCAGAAGAAATTTAAGGCGGAGCAAATCGAAAATGACATCAGCTCAGCAGTAGTAGGTATCGACCTAGAAATAGAACAGAGCATCAGCGACTACAATAAAAGCATCGACAATATGAATGCTCAAAAAGAAAACATGGCATTGGCTCAAAATATCTATAAAACAACTGAAGTGAAATACAAAGAGGGGGTTGGTTCCAACTCAGAAGTATTGGACGCTGATGCGTCACTCAAACAATCTCAAACAAACTACTACAATGCATTCTTTGAGGCCTTAGTTTCCAGAGTGGAACTGCAAAAGGCTTTAGGTGAATTACATAAATAACTGACTAAAATTTTAAATTCAAACATACTCCAAACCGATGAAAAATATATTGTTACTAATTGGATTGACCGTAATTATTGCCACAGGATGCGATGACAAACCTGAGGTCGATAAAAAGAAAGAGGCACTTAAAAATGCGCAATCAGAACTGAAAGCACTAAGTACCCAAATTTCTAGTCTGGAAAAGGAAATTAGTGTCCTTGATCCTGATTTTGGAAAAAAGGAAATTAAGAAAACACTAATTACCGCATTCAACGCCGAAAAAAAATATTTTGAGCACAAAGTAGAAGTACGTGGCTCAGTGGAGTCAAGGAAAAATGTAACTGTAAGCCCTGAGATTGCTGGAAAAATAAAAAGCATCCTGGTAAAGGAAGGTCAAAAAGTACAGAAAGGACAGACGCTGCTTACTATTGATGCCAGTATCATTAGAAACAACATTAAGGAATTAAAAACTTCTATGGAGTTGTCTAAAACCGTGTATGAAAGACAAGCCAATTTGTGGAAGAGAAATATCGGTACGGAAATTCAATACCTTCAGAGTAAGAACAACTACGAATCTTTGGAAGGTAAACTGGCGACACTAAACTCTCAACTGGATCAAGCCATTATTAAAGCCCCATTTAGTGGGAGCATTGATCAAGTCATGGCCAAAGAAGGTGAAATAGCACAACCGGGCATGCCGCTTTTTAGAGTAGTTAACCCTGAAGATGTATATATTAAATCGGATGTTTCTGAAAGATTTATTGGTGTATTCAAATCGGGTGATAAGGTAGATGTGCATTTTCCATCACAAGACCAGACCATTGTTTCTACCATTACTTCTGTAGGGCAAGTGATCAACAGTCAAAACAGAACATTTGAAATTCAGGTTGATGTGCCTTCCGGGTTTAGTTCCATAAGACCAAATCAGGTTGTGGTATTGCAGCTGAAAGATTACACCAATGAAGAAGCAATCACAGTGCCTACCATGGTGATTCTCAAAGGCAGCTATGTTTTCAGCATTGTAAAAGAAGGTTCAGAATTGGTAGCCAAAAAAGCACATATAGAAACTGGTATCAGCTACAACAACGCCACAGAAATTTTGACTGGAATCAATCCAGGACAAAAAATAGCCAACAAAGGAGTTCGAGACTTGGCTGAAGGCGTGCTTGTGAGCCTTAATTCAAATAACTAATCTGAATTCTTTCCAAATTATATAATTCAAAGACATGGAAGAAATATCGTCTAAAAAAGTAGAGAAAGAATTTGGCCTGACCACCCTTTCAATCAAAAACAAAACCACGGTTTTTGTATTGACATTTTTGGTAGTTGTAATGGGAATTTCTTCTTACATCAATTTACCTAAAGAGAGTTTTCCTGAAGTATCTCAGCCAATCGTCTATGTGGGAACAGCCCATCCGGGCAACTCGCCTGTGGATATGGAAAACCTGATCACCAGACCGATTGAGAAAGAGCTAAACATTATTGATGATGTTGAAAACATCAAATCAACATCGGTACAGGATTATTCTACTATTATTATTGAGTTTACTTCTGATACGGAGATTGAAGATGCACTGACCAAGGTAAAAGATGCTGTGGACAAAGCCGATTTGCCTTCTGACCTTGAAAATGATCCGGATATTTTTGAAATGAATATTTCAGAAGTCCCAGTGATGAACATCAACCTTTCCGGTGACTATAGCATAGAAGAACTCAATGACAGGGCAGAATACCTTGAAGATGAAATAGAAAAGTTGAAAGAGGTGTCTCGTGTAGAAATCCGGGGTGTAGATGAAAAAGAAGTACGTATCAATGTAGATCCGTATCAGATGGAAGCCCGTGAGGTCAATTTTGGAGACATTGAAAATGCGGTAAAAAACGAAAACGTAACTTTCTCAGGAGGTAATGTAAAAGAAGGAACCATCCGCCGTTCGTTGCGAATAGTAGGAGAGTTTGAATCTCCAAGCGAATTACTCGATATCGTAGTAAAGGCTGAAAAGGGAGATATTGTTTACCTCAAAGACATTGCCGAAGTAGAATTCGACTACAAAGAAGCCAAAAGTTATGCCCGCTTGGCAAAAAAACCGGTGGTGATGGTTGATGTGATCAAAAGAAGTGGTGAAAACCTGCTTATAGCCAATGATAAAATTCATGCGATAATCGATGAGGCCAGAGCGAATGGACAGTTGCCAAAAGACATTAATGTAAACATAACCGGTGATCAGTCTGAGCAAACAAGAGACATGGTTGAAAGCCTTGAAAACAACATCATTTCAGGGGTGCTGTTGGTTGTAATGGTGCTACTGTTTTTCTTAGGTACACGTAACGCCCTGTTCGTAGGAGTTGCGATTCCATTGTCAATGTTTATGTCATTTATGATTCTCGGGGCTTTTGGTATTACTATCAACATGATGGTTCTCTTTTCCCTCATTATGGCATTGGGTATGCTGGTGGATAACGGAATCGTAGTAGTAGAAAACGTTTACCGACTCAGAGAAGAAGGCTATTCTGCTTTTGAAGCTACAAAAAATGGAGTAGGCGAAGTGGCATTGCCAATTATCGCATCTACATCGACTACCCTAGCAGCATTTCTTCCTTTGGCTTTCTGGCCGGGAATTATGGGGGAGTTTATGAAATACCTTCCTATTACGCTGATGGTCACATTGGGTTCTTCTTTGTTTGTGGCCTTGGTAATCAATCCTGTATTGATTGCAGTGTTTATGAAAATTGACACAGGAGAAGCTATCAAACACAAAAAAACCTTGATTTATACCGGAATCGCATTGGTTCTGGGAGCAGTGCTACTAGCTGTAAAATGGACGGTCTTAGGAAACTTATCCATCACATTAGGACTTTTGATCCTAATGAATGTTTACATTTTGGCTCCTATTTCCAGGGTCTTTCAAAACACATTCTTGCCTTGGTTAGAAAGTTTGTATAAAAACTTGTTGACGTTTGCATTTAAAGGATGGAATCCAACTCTTTTCTTTTTAGGAACAGTTTTGTTACTTGGAATTTCAATAGGTCTGATGTTTGTTTTTCCACCGAAAGTCAACTTCTTTCCGGAAACACCACCAAAATATGTCAATGTATTTATTGAATACCCCGTGGGAACAGACATTGAAACAACCAATAAATTCTCCAAGGAAATTGAAGACATTGTACTTGATGTAGTGGAACCTTATGGCAGTGTGGTAGAGTCAGTAATAGGCAATGTCGGTGAAGGAACAGCAGATCCTCTGGATCAAACAGCTTTTGGTCAAAAAGACACGCCTAACAAGGCCCGAATCATGATCAATTTTGTAGAATTTAAGGAAAGAGGAGGTGTTGATACCAAAGAAATTCTAGATACCCTCAAGGCATCTATAAAAGACTATCCAGGGGTATCTGTGGTAGTTGATAAGGATGTCAACGGGCCTCCGGTTGGAAAACCAATTAGCATTGAAATTTCGGGTGAGGAATTTGATCAACTCATAGCATTGGCAGAGCAAATGACCAAGGCAATCAATGAGTCTGGAATCAAAGGAATAGAGAGGCTTAAATCTGATATGGAAACCAGTAAACCTGAGTTGGTTGTTAATATTGATAGAGAAAAAGCTCGAAGGTTTGGATTGTCCACAAGCACTATTGCTATGGAAGTAAGAACGTCCCTTTTTGGTAAAGAAATATCGAAATATAAAGAGGGTGAAGACGATTATGAAATACAGTTACGGCTAAAGGAAAAATACCGCCACAATGTAGATGCATTGATGAATAAAAGTGTGGTGTTTAGAAACCAAACCAGTGGCGAGATGCATAGCGTTCCTATTTCATCGGTTGCTAAAGCAGAGATAAGCTCGACATTTGGTTCGATCAAGCGTAAAGACCTGGATCGTGTGATCAGCCTGACATCCAATGTAGAAAGTGGATACAATGCCACAGTTGTAAATGATCAATTGAAGGAATTGTTGGCAGACTTTAAAATGCCTCCAGGTTATGAGTTTAAGTTTGGTGGTGAGCAGGAAAAACAAGCAGAAGAAATGGCGTTTTTGAGTAAAGCACTATTGATAGCAGTATTTCTGATCTTCCTGATCATAGTATCTCAGTTCAACAAGATAACATCTCCATTTATCATCATGATATCTGTAGTGCTCAGTACTATAGGTGTATTCCTAGGTCTGATCATATTCAGAATGGAATTTTCTGTGATGATGACCATGATTGGTATTATTTCACTTGCCGGAATTGTGGTAAACAATGCCATTGTATTGATTGACTTTATCGAATTGAGTAGAAATCGGAGAAAAGCAGAACTAGGTACAGACGAAAAGCTTCCTTTTGATGAAATCATCAAAGCCATCATTCAGGCAGGGGCGACTAGATTGAGACCAGTACT
>CAXBNB010000214.1:0-6927 GCA_963976505.1 uncultured Reichenbachiellaceae bacterium | reverse complement strand
CTGATATTGCCCAAGTCAATGCACCAGAATGAAAAGTAGCCCATTTATTATTAGCCCCAAATACAGAACTACCATCTCGTCTAACTGTGTAGGTCGCATTGTACTTACCCTTATAACCATAATTTAGACGTCCCATTTGAGAAATTAAATTCCTTTGAGAAAAGTTAGCACTAACATTGGTGGTATTGACACCTGACCCCACATTATAAAATGTTAGTGCATCTGAAACAAAACCTCCATCTGAAGTCGAACTATTATCATCAGTAGCTTCTTGGAAACTATAAAGCGCAGTAGCATCTATACTGTGATCGCCAAAAGTGCGATTATATAACAATAAATTCTCAACGGTATAATCTTTAACCGTAGAAAACGATCGACTTGCATTTCCACCTCCAGTACCTGCCAGTGTAGTAGCTGGGTTGAATGCATCGGTATCGGTACGTTGCTCAAGGCGGCCATAGTTTAACTTATAAGACAAGCCATCTACAAAAGGCAAATCAATTTTTGCATAAAAATTGGTTTGCACTCTTCTTCTAACCTGTTTTCTGTAATTATTTAAAACATCCAATGGGTTTTCAAAGAATTGATCCTCTGGTACAGGATACCGAGTATTGGTACCGTCATCGTTATAAGGCGTACCTAGTGGACTTAGCTGAGTAGTTAAGTTTTGACTTATGCTTGGCTTATCGCCCCAATCTTCTTCAGAAAACATAACTTGTGTTCCAAGATCTATCCAGTCATTTATTTTGTAATCCCCATTTAACCTAATTGAAGTTCTGTTATACTCACTTCCAATAACAATTCCTTCCTGTTCTAGATTTGAAGCTGAAACAAAATAACTCATTTCCTTCCCTCCCCCTCGAATGCTCAAGGTATTGTCTTTTTGAACTGCAGTTCGCGTTGTTATATCTTGCCAATCGGTTATTTTACCTGCTGCTAAATTTGCTTGTTCAGATGGTTGCAAAGGGAAACCTATTTCATCACCGAAAAACCCTTTAAACTCAACATACTGTTCAGCGTCTAAAACATCCAATTTATTTAGGGTTGTATTAAAAGATGTCCTTGAATCCAGAGTAATAGATGGGCTAAGATTTTTCCTTCCTTTTTTTGTGGTCACAAGTATTACACCATTAGATCCTCTTGATCCGTAAATGGCTGTTGCCGAGGCGTCTTTTAATACACTTAAGGATTCAACATCGCTGGGTGTGATGCTACTAAGGCTACCGGAATAAGGAATACCATCCAATACAATTAGAGGATTATTACTAGCCTGAAGTGAATTTTGCCCTCTAATAAGAATTTGAGGGTCTGAACCAGGAGCAGCATTGGTATTGGCTATTGATAACCCAGGAAGCCGACCTTGAACCTGGTCCATTATATTAGGATTGGGTAAATCTTTAAGTTCTTCACTGCTGATACTAACTACCGAACCAGTAATGTCTTTCATTTTAGCAGATCCATACCCTATTACCACAATTTCCTCAAGCTGCTCAGCATCAAGTTCCATTTGCACGTCAATGGCTGACCTGCCTGCAAGTGTGATTTCTGAAGTTTTATAACCCACAAATGAAACAACAATCATTGCATTTTCTGGTAACCTTAATTTAAACTGACCATCCAAATCAGTAGTAGTTCCATTGGTAGTACCTTTTCCACAATAGATGCTCCAGGCAGCCCTTCACCATTTTCGTCTGTGATTTTTCCTGAGATTTCTACGTCGGCGAGTACTTCTATCCGGTTTATATTATTTTTCAGTTCGGCTTTCAGCATAGGTGAAACCGAAATTCCATTATTGACCTGACGAAATTTCAATCCTGCCTGTTTTGAAACTTCCATCAATATGTCAAATACAGACCTAGAGGTGCCTGGTTCTAAGCTAATCTTAGTATCCTTTTTCAAATCCTTCTCCATATAGAGTATTTCCAATTCAGAATTTGATTCAATAAGCTCGAATACTTCCTTTATATTGAGCCCTTTCACAGTGTTTTTAATGATGATGTCACTGGTACTCGTATATTGTGCTTTGCCATTATAGGCATACAGCATGGTCATGCAAAAAACCTGTAATATCAAGCCGTACGTTGAAAATTTAATGGCCATTTTTAATAACCTAAGTAATCTTAAATTCATTATCTTTGTGTTTAGTGAAACGTAAGTTTTGCTGTTTTCTGAATAATCATTTTCGAAGGTGCATATTCAGGAAAGTCTTGCCTCGGATGCCTTGCACCCGGGGTTTTCTTTTTTTAAAGAGTTTGTTATTTCATTTTCTATTAAAATTTAAGTGTAACAATCTTTTGATCTATGGTATATTCAAAGTGCATGGAATGACCCAGCAATTTGAGCACATTGACCAGAGTTTGATTCTTGAATTTTCCGGTAACTTTTATTTGTTTTCTTTTTTCAGCTGTTAACCTTTCAATTCGAAAGGATACATTGTACCATTTTTCCAGCGTACTAAGCATAATCTCGAAATCAGTATTATTAAAGTAGATCATTCCATCTTTCCAAGCCAATACTTCTTCACCATCGAATGTTTGTATTGAAAATCCTGAACGATTTACATTGGCTTGTTGTCCCGGCAGTAGAATGGTGGTTTCAAGTTCATTTTCCTTTGCCAGACTCACTTTTCCTTCATGAAGAGACACCTGAATATTATCTTCATTAAACGCATTTACATTGAAGGCTGTACCCAATGCTGTGGTAGTAATATTCCCAGACTTCACAATAAAGGGTCTTATAGAATCTTTAACGACTTCAAAATATGCCTCTCCCTTTAGTGTGATCAAACGAACGCTATCTGAAAAATCATTTTGGTAAGAGATACTACTGGCCGAATTGAGCCAAACATGTGTGCCGTCCGGTAGCTGAATCTGAGATTTAACACCTCGCGGGTTTTCTTTTATCACCTGGTTATTATCCACCACTACCATAGTTTGGTTTGTTGTAGGGTAGAAGTAGAAAAGTCCGGTGGCGATGAGAATAACCGCTGCTGCGGCATATCTAATTATTAAACGGGTGTGAATTCCATTATTTAATTTTTTTTCTAGTCTGCTCCATTCTTTATTCGTGTCAATTTGAGATGCATTGATTTGGTGTTGAGTATAATTGTCCCAATTATAGATGTCCTTTAACGCATCATTGTGATCTTTTTTCCATTGATCCAATTCTTCCTTATTCGCATCAGAATTTTGACCAAATATTTCATTTACGAAGAGTTTGGCTACATTTAAATGGTCTTTTACTTTTTGTATCATTTGACACGATTCTAGTTAGATACCCCTAAAACTAGAAAAGTGATGAACAGGGTGACACCTGTTGAAAAAATATTTTTTATATGAATAATTAAAGTATCTTTGTGTAAAAACAAAAAAGATATGGAAAGATTTTCAATGAAACAAGTTATCGCTAGCACGTAGTTTTAGGGTTTTGACAGTATTGACTGAGATATTAAGCTCTTCTGCTATTTCTGGATTACTTAATTGATTCATTGATAATTGTATGATCCTTTGACTCTGAAGGCCCAATTCTTTTATGGCAATATCAAGGAGCCTGTAAGTTTCTTCTTTGACTATATCCTCCAGAAATTCGTTTTCTGAATAAGAAAATAACTCCTCATTTGTCAATCGAAGATCATTTCTACTTTTCTTGATACTGTCTAAACAACTGTTGCGCGTCAATATGTATAAATAGGCTTTAATTGCTTTTTCGTTCTCAAACATAGCATTTGACTTCAGCAATTTTATAAAAACTTCCTGAACTACATCTTTGGCTGCATCACTATCAGATACTATTCTTTCTGCATAAAGGCACAATGCCGGAAAGTAAGCATTGAATAATGCTTTAAAATCCTGGCTGTTGTATTTTACCTTTTTGTCTAAATAATACATGCAAATTACTCTCGACGTTAATCAATAATTTGATATGTCATGAGTTTGCAATGATAAAACATTTTTCTTTAGACATAATGCCGATGGCTGGCCCAAAGATCAAAACGAAGAAAAAATACATTAGAAAACAACGATTGCTTCTATTTCAAACCAATCATTGAATTAAAGATAGCCTTTTGTTCCTGCATAGCAGCAATTCTATCGGTTGGGCTTGTTCTGGCTTCCAGTAAAATCCAGCCTTCATATTTCATATCTAAAAACAAATCCATTAGCTGCTGATAGGGATATTCACCAACATTTAATTCTCGAATATGAACTGTGTCCCCAAACCATTTTTTTACAGAATGAAAATTCTCCACCAAGCCCGGTGACAATAAATCCTGATCATTACAATTCCAGCACATTTTGACACTTTTCTCTGTAACCTGATCAAATATGGCTTTCATGTTGGGTATTTCTTGAGTTTCTTTACCATGAACTTCAACCCTGATTACCTGCCCCAGATCACTGGCATATTTCCCTACTTCATTGAAGGAAGCTGCAATTTGGGCAATGGTTTTCTCTTTTGCCACTTCCTTTGGTAAACCATTTGGTTTTACCTTAATTCCTGTGGCTCCAATGTCTTGGCACAACTTTAGGTAATCTTTTGTTCCTTGGATATTCTTACGAACTTGTGCCTGGTCCACATGGTGGTAATCAAAGTTTGATCCGTAACCCAAACAGGTAACCGGACTATCGGCAAATCGTTTTTTTACTTCCAATCGCTGAGTGGCACTCAAATCTGTTTCTACTCCATGGGCATGTTGAGTTCTAAGTTCTACACCCAAAAGACCTGTCTTTTCACAGTTTGATATCAAAGTAGGTAAATCCCAATCTTTACCCCATTGATAGGTGACTAAGCCCAGTTTCATCTTTGATTTCTTCAGCATGGCTTGAATTGAAAATGGATCGATTAACGCAAGGCCAGCACCTGCTACTGCACTTTTTTGAAGAAATTTACGACGTGAATTATTTTTATCCATAATAGTTTTAGAATGTGTTGATGAAATAATGGCCTTTGATTAAATAAAGGCATAAAATATGAACAAGAATTTATGCCCTTCTTTTATGCCCTTAATTTTGTTTTATGAGTCTCCTGAAGTATTATACTTTATCAGGAACTTCAAAGCCTTTTCTGTAATTTCTGGTTAGCATCTTATCTGCTTCAGGATCATTTACAAATGTTTCAGAAGCGGGATTGAAATTCAATACCCTTTCTAATTTGTAAGCGATGTTACCTAAATGAGCCAAACCAGAAGACAAGTGAGCAGACTCAACAGGTCCGTTTAGAATTGACTTGTCGTGCTTGCGAACGGCTTCAATGAAATTGGCAAAGTGCCCATCTGTTCCTCCAGCACCACGGTCCATTCCATCTGCTGATTTTCCACCGTCACTACCCGATTTTCCTGGCTCTCTATTTTTTCCTAAGTACGTACTATACTTGTCATAACCATCCACTACAAGTATTCCTTTGTCACCATAGAAAATATTACCTACTGTTGCTCCTTCTTCTGTATTGGTACACCAAGGACGTACTTCAAATTGAATAATCTTACCTTCGTCAGGGTATTTATATACAGATGTCAACACCTCCGGCACTTCTTTACAATCATCCCAAAGGAATTTACCCCCCATCGAAGTGATTTGAGATGGAAGTCCTACATCCAATCCCCACATACAAAGGTCGGTTTCATGAATCCCTTGGTTGCCCACATCGCCATTGCCATAATCCCAATGCCAATGCCAGTTGTAATGAACAAGATTTTTGGAGAATGGACGTTTTTGTGCAGGACCTGTCCATAGGTCGTAATCAAGACCATCGGGAACAGGAGAAAATCCCTGATCACCTATATCACCCCTCCAACGAAAGACGAGTCCTCGTGCCATATATACTTTTCCTATATACCCTTCTCGCATCAATTGAATGGCTTCTTGTACCGCAGGAGAACTCCTCAGCTGAACACCATGCTGGACAATGCGATCATATTTCTGGGCAGCTTCTACCATTTTGCGCCCCTCCCATATATTATGTGAACCCGGTTTTTCTACATATACATCTTTACCAGCTTGGCAAGCCCATATAGACGCCAAAGCATGCCAATGATTACAAGTAGCAATACTAATTACGTCAATGTCTTTGTTGTCAATAACACGACGAAGGTCTTGCTCAAGCGCGACATCCTTGTTGTAGGTTTCCTTAAAACTCTTTTTTCTTTCTTTCAATAGGTTCATGTCCGGATCACATAAAGTGGTAACCTGAACATTGTCCTGAACCATCAGGCTCTTAATATGACTTTTACCCCTGCCATTTATGCCTAATACGGCTGCATTTATTCGGTCATTTGCTCCAAAAACCCTTGAAGGTATAATTGTAGGGGCAATAATGGCCACTGACCCAGCAGCGACTGTTTTTTTAAGGAATTCTCTTCGTGCTAAATTCATAGTGATTTTTATATGGATACTAAAATTGAATACTCTACTAATTACTCATCTGATAAAATTACTACTATCAGATGAGTAATTCAAAAAAATATTGTTGCAATCTATTCTCCCCCAATGGCAGCCATAGGATCAATATTTGGCACACCTGCAGGTTGAACTAAATGTACTAATGGTTCTATATTCTTTTCAGCCCCATCGTACCCTGTGGTCTGATTCAACACTGCCCCAACATTACCAACCAAATAATCTCCATAAATAGGCCAGAATATATGCATTGGATCCATTGTGTATCTGACCGAACTGTAAGTGGCCCAAGGTGTGTTGTCCCTAAAAAAGTTGTTTTTATCCATCATCCTATCGTAATAGAAACTATTAGCCGACAGAGACTTTTCAATATCATTTCCCGCCAAAGTGTAAGTTTTACCATTGTAAGCAGCCTTTCCTGATTTAGCAAATATCACAGACATACGCACTAATTCGTCGTGTCGGTATTCTTCACCATACAACTCACGGCATCTCTCATCAAGAATTGCACCTATTCCAGCAATTGTTACATCAC
>CAXBNB010000213.1:0-6946 GCA_963976505.1 uncultured Reichenbachiellaceae bacterium | reverse complement strand
CTTGTACTATCTAGTGGAGGTGCACGAGGGATGGCGCATATTGGAGTGATAGATGCTTTGCTCGCTCAGGGCCTTAATATCACTTCGATATCCGGGACATCTGTGGGTGCCTTAATTGGAGCATTCCATGCTTCGGGAGATTTACAAGCATATAAAAAATGGATTCTAGATCTTGATAAATTTGATTTGTTCAAGTTGTTTGATTTCACATTTAGTACGCAAGGATTCATTAAGGGAGAAAAAGTTTTCAATGAGATGAAAAAATTCATCTCAGATAAAAAAATAGAAGAGCTACCCATTCCATTTGTAGCTATTTCCACCGACATTCGGCATCAAAAGGAAGTTATTATTGATAAAGGCAGCATGTACGATGCAATAAGGGCGTCCGTCTCAATCCCTACAGTACTTACTCCTTTGTATAAAGATGATATGGAGTTAATCGATGGTGGAGTGATGAACCCCCTGCCCATCAACAGAATCACTAGAACCAAGGATGACATCCTCATAGTGGTGAATGTAAGCGCACAAGAAGGTCATTCTCCAGCTAAGCCTACTCCTCAGGAAAGCAGCTCTTACATGAAATCTATCAATAGCTTTTTTGAAAATTGGGGTAAATACCTACCTGGGTCTGCTCAAGTAGAGAAAAAACTTGGCTATTTTGATCTGATGAACAGATCGATTGATTTGATGCAGGACAAAATCATTGAGCATACTGTTGAAAAGTTTCGCCCCGACATAATGGTTAACATTTCTAAAAATGCCTGCTCCACTTTCGAATTTTATCGAGCTGGTGATTTGATTGCCACTGGCAAAAAGGCGTTTGAAGAAGAATATGAAAAATACCTGAGTAAGGAAAAAAATGACAATTAAGGAACTCAACAACGAGCTTGGCAATATTGATATTTACCTACTAGATCAAATATTAAAGGGCCGGTATTCTAAAGAAATGAAAATTCTGGATGCAGGATGCGGAGAAGGAAGGAATCTCATTTACTTTTTGAATAACGGTTACAATATTTTTGGTATCGATCAGAATCCTGATGCGATTCGCATGTTGCACTTTATTCTTGGCTCTAAATATCCTAATTGTCCCAAAGAAAATTTTTCAGTTGGAGAGGTGAGTTTGATTTCATTAGGAAATGAATCCATTGATTTGGTCATTAGCAGTGCAGTGCTGCACTTTGCAAAAGACCATGATCATTTCCAACAAATGTTTACAGAAATGATCCGTGTATTAAAACCTCAGGGGCAACTGTTTATCAGAATGGCTTCAGATATCGGATTGAATGGACATAAAACCAATGATACTTCAGGCAGGTATTTTTTACCCGATGGAAGTATCCGCTACCTCATTACTCAACAAAAGATTAATGAACTAACCGAAGTATTCAATTTGGAGTTCATTGAGCCAATTAAGACTACAAATGTCAATAACCTCAGGTGCATGACTACACTGGTTTTTAGAAAAGGATAACCTTATTTGTATCGAATAAGGATTTGTTGATACTGGTTTGTTTAATTAGTCGTTTGATTGAAGGATATATCAGGAAAACCAAATTTGTGTTGAGAGGGCGTGGCAATTAGTCAATTAATGCTACTTTTACTTTGACAGAAAAGATTAAATGAGAAAACACCTTTTTGTATTCATATTGTTAAGTGCTGTTTCTGGTACTTGTCTGGCTCAGAGCTTTATGGGATGGGAATACAACGATCGTTTCTTTTCTGCTCAAATAGGAACCGGCAGAGCGGGCTACTTTGGGGAACTGACCAATGGAAAACCACTGGCAGGTGGACTTTCTCTAATGAATATTGGAGTAGAGGCTCGTCTTCTATCTCAAGTAGGTGCGAAGGTTCAAGTTTCCAGATACAAACTAGAAGGATCTGATGAAAATGCTGTCGACAGCTCCGCCAACCAACAAAGAAATTTATCCTTCTTTTCTCACAATACAGAAATCTCCTTACAAGCTATCTATTATTTATTTCCATATTCTGGAATGTATTACAAACGAAGAAATTATGAACCTTATTTGTCGCTAGGAATAGGATACAACTTTTTCAATCCAAAAGCCACTCTTAATGGAGAAGACTATGTTTTATCGGATTATCGCACTGAAAACAAGACTTATGCTAAATCAGGTTTGATCATACCATTTGGATTTGGAGTAAAAGGAAAGTTGAATGAATTTATGAACCTCAATTTGGATTTGGGTTGGCGTTTTACATTCACAGATTACTTGGATGACGTTTCTGGAGTATTTGGAGGGCCTTATCCTGATGGAAGTATAGAAGCCAGGCTTTCGAATCGCAAAGATGAAGTCTCGGTGATAAATAGTAGTGCCTATGATAGTTACCAGTCCGGCGCAACAAGAGGCAATCCCAGCACCAAGGACAATTATTTTTTCGTCAATGTCAGTTTAGAAATATATGTCCCACGTGATCTCTTTAAGAGTCGTGGAGGAAAGATGAGAAAAGAAAGAATTATCGGAAAGCCTTCAGCGTATTAATCACAATTTCAATAATCCTATCCTGGACAGCTATTTTCAGGCTGGTTCCACTGGGCAAGCACAAGCCATTGTTGAATAAAGATTCTGACACGTTATCACCAAATACTTTATAGTCTTTGTACAAAGGCTGAAGATGCATTGGCTTCCAGATATATCGAGCTTCAATATTTTCTTCAGCGAGATTTTCGACTATTTTAGATACCGGACTTGTTGTGAAATGATTTGGATTAAAGAATAAGGCTGTGAGCCACCGATCAGAAAAGGAATCTGATATTTCCTTTTGAAATTCAATTCCATTGATAGTTTCTAGGTGTTGTTTGTAATAATCAAAAATCTTTCTCTTTCTCTTAATCTTATCACTAATAGCCGTATACTGTCCTAGGCCTAGACCAGCAAGCACATTGCTCATTCGATAATTGTACCCTAATTCTTCATGGGTGTAACTTGTCCCTGGTGCTTTGGCCTGAGTCGATAAAAATAAACCCCGTTGGTAGTGTTCGACATTGTTAGTCAATAATGCACCGCCTGCACTAGTAGTTATGATCTTGTTTCCATTGAAAGATACGATTGCAGAATCCAAAATTTCCCCAGGTTTTTGACCATTAATTTGACATCCAAAAGCCTCTGCAAGGTCATGAATTACAGGAATTCCATGCGTCTGTCCTATTTTTTTTATGGACTCAAACTTTGCCGGCATCCCAAATAAACTAGTAACTACTATCGCCTTTGGCTTTTTAGGAGACCATATAATGCTTTGTTCCAAAAGTTCAACATCTATGTTCCAATCGTCAAAACTGCTATCAACAAACACTGGTTCTGCTCCAACATACAAAATGGGATTGACTGCCCCACAGAAAGTTAGAGAACTTGAAATAACAATGTCATCTTTTCCTACGCCATGGCATAAAAGAGCCAAATGAATGGACGAAGTACCTGAATTCAGTGCAAGGGCATATTTGAACCCTGTATGTGCTGCGATTTTTTCTTCAAAAAGGTCAAGATGAGGTCCCAAAGGAGCTACCCAATTGGAAGCCAATGCCTCTTCAATAAAGTGCTGTTCTTTACCTGTTAAATCAGGAGGTGACAAATATATTTTTTCCTTCTTCACAGATAGTTTTAAGAATGATAACCTGAAAATTTAGTAGCTGGATAGCTGCCAGGACAACCCTTGATGAAATAAACAATGGTTAACAGTATTATTTTACAATCAAGGAAAAAGCTCAAATTATCAGAATAGTACACATCCAAATCAAATTTGTCTGGCCAAGGCACATCATTCCTCCCTGTCACTTGTGCCAATCCAGTGATACCCGGCATCACATGATGCCTTTTTTTGTGGTAATCAGAATAAAGCGACATGTATTCTGTAAGAAATGGCCTTGGGCCGATAAAACTCATATCACCTCTAATGATATTCCATAGCTGTGGTATTTCGTCAAGAGATACCTTTCTAAGTATATGTCCGACTGATGTAACTCTTTCACTGTCGGTTTTAGTTAGGTCATCGGTCATGGTAACAAACTTATACATTCTGAAAGGCCTTTCGAGGTAGCCAGGTCTAGTTTGAGCAAATAATACTCTTCCATGAGTAAAATATAAAACCATAGCAATGATTATTATTATTGGACTCAATAATATAAGTAAAGCAATTGCTATAATTTTGTCAGTCAATAATTTTATTGATTTGTAGCAAGGTATCATTCAAGGGTGAACTAGATTGAGTTTGAATTATCTTCGACAAATATATTACGTTTAAAGCTGAATAATGGATAAGATGCTCAAACACATCATCGCAATCGTATTGGTATTAATTTCCATAGGGGTCACTCAGGCTCAGCCTAAAATCAAGATAGCCAAGTTGAAATATGAAGGAGGGGGTGATTGGTATGCGAATAAGACCGCTTTGCCCAATTTGATTGAATATTGTAATACCAACCTTTTGACCAATCTGGATACCAGAGATGAGCTCGTGGAAGTAGGCAGTCCTGAAATATACTTGTATCCTTATGTTTATATGACTGGACACGGTAATGTTGATTTTTCTTCCAACCAAGCTCAGAATCTCAGAAACTATCTTTTGTCAGGAGGATTTCTACATATAGACGATAACTATGGCTTAGATCAGTTTGTTAGATTGGAAATGAAAAAAGTGTTCCCTGAACTTGAGTTTATCGAATTGCCTTTTGACCATGACATTTACAATCAGAAATATAAATTCACCGAAGGTTTACCTAAAATTCATCAACATGACGGCAAACCATCTCAGGGATTTGGATTGATTTATGAAGGGCGGCTTGTTTGCTTCTACTCTTATGAAAGTGATCTTGGCAATGGCTGGGAAGATCAGATAGTATACAATGACTCGGATGAAAAGAGGCAGGAAGCCCTAAAAATGGGAGCTAATATTATTTCCTATGCCTTTATGTCCAATTAAGAAAAAGTGAAAGGACTGCCTCCTCTATGACAGCCCTTTGCACATCAATCAAACAACTTTCTATGTTTTCTTGTGAAATTCTGACCTTAGATTGCTGAGTGGCTCAAAGGTTTAAACGCTTTTTTAGAAAAAAATAGAAACAAGAAAAATAGTGATAGTAGTCAATCTGAATGCAATTTATTTTTCTCGAAGCTCCTTAATTTTTCGTTTCTCAATATATTGATAATCAAATACCTTTCTATTGCCTTATCGAAAAAAACTATAGGATGAATCTTTATAATGAAGCTTTCGTAGTTATCTTTGTGCCTATTTATATTTAGTCTAAATACCAATTCAAAAAATGAGGAGTGACGAGCAGATTTTAGAGGAGTTAACCAATAAGGAATATGAGCACGGATGGTCTGTAGATTTCGAAGCAGACGAAGCTCCCTTTGGGTTAAATGAAGATATTGTACGATTTATTTCTTTGAAAAAAGATGAACCGCAATGGCTATTGGATTGGAGGCTAAAGGCTTTCGAGATCTGGAAAGGTATGAAAGAGCCAAAATGGCCCAATGTGAAATATCCGGAAATTGACTATCAGAATATCAAATACTACTCTGCTCCCAAGCAAAAGAAAAACTTGGAAAGCCTTAATGATGTAGATCCTGAGTTGATTGAAACATTTGAAAAACTGGGCATTTCATTGTTAGAGCAAAAGAGATTAACTGGAGTAGCCGTCGATGCAGTCATTGACTCAGTCTCAGTAGCTACTACTTTTAAAGATACATTAGGCGAATTAGGGATTATTTTCTGTTCTTTCAGTGAAGCAGTTAAGGAACACCCTGAACTGATAAAAAAATATCTAGGGTCTGTGGTACCTGTCAACGACAACTACTATGCAGCACTTAATTCTGCAGTATTTTCTGATGGATCATTTTGTTATATTCCAAAAGGTGTAAGGTGCCCAATGGAGCTATCAACATACTTTAGGATCAATGCAGCCAATACGGGTCAGTTTGAAAGAACATTGATCGTAGCAGAGGATAGTTCATATGTAAGTTATTTGGAAGGCTGCACGGCTCCCCAAAGAGATGAGAATCAATTGCATGCCGCTGTTGTGGAAATATATGCTGCCACAGATGCGCAGGTAAAATACTCTACCGTTCAAAACTGGTATCCAGGAGATAAAAACGGCAAAGGAGGTATTTACAACTTTGTAACCAAGAGAGGAATTTGCTTTGGAGATCGTTCAAAAATTTCATGGACACAGGTAGAAACAGGATCGGCAGTTACATGGAAATACCCTTCATGTATTTTAAAAGGAGACTACTCAGAAGGTGAATTTTATTCCGTTGCTGTTACCAACAACATGCAGCAAGCTGATACAGGTACCAAAATGATCCATATCGGTAAGAACACGAAATCAAGAATTGTTTCAAAGGGAATTTCAGCAGGAAAGTCTCACAATAGCTATAGAGGACAAGTGCAAGTAATGAAACGTGCAGAAAATGCACGTAACCACTCTCAATGTGACTCTTTACTAATGGGCAACAATTGTGGGGCACACACTTTTCCATACATAGACATAGAAAACAAATCGGCTCATGTAGAACATGAAGCCACAACTTCTAAAATAGGTGAAGACCAGATTTTCTATTGTATGCAACGAGGCATAGACGAAGAGAGTGCAGTGGCATTAATTGTTAATGGCTATGCCAAGGAGGTGCTCAATCAATTACCTATGGAGTTTGCCGTTGAAGCCCAAAAGCTCTTGGCATTGACCCTCGAAGGAAGTGTAGGTTAATTTATTGCAATAATAAACTCAAGAGATACAAATAATTGAAAAGATAAGAATCGACGATTATGTTAGATTCTTTCTTCTTAAAATATAAATACAAGACATGCTTAAGATTAAAGATTTAAAGGCCAACATAGAAGACAAAGAAATCCTTAGAGGGATAAACTTAGAAGTGAAGCCGGGAGAGGTTCATGCTATCATGGGACCTAATGGCTCGGGCAAGAGTAC
>CAXBNB010000212.1:0-6952 GCA_963976505.1 uncultured Reichenbachiellaceae bacterium | reverse complement strand
TTGGTTGACTTTACTGCTACAAATTGTCCATTCGATTCTATGGCAATAAGAAAAAAACAAGTTAAAAAAACTGACTTCATTTTATTTTTTCAATCTATTTTCCTTTTAATACTTTTCTGCTGTGACTCAAGCGCTCTATTGCGGTATAGTTGGCTAAGATTGCTACTATCAAAATTGGAGTGGTAAGTATAGAAATAGTTTCGAACAATACCATATCCAACGTTTCTGAATAAAATTTATAGTCTCCACCAATTTCTCCTGATACCATTCCACAAATAGTTGCTGATACTCCAACAATGATTACCCTTTCTGGTCTCTGCATGATACCAACACTACAGTCGATTCCTAATCCCTCGGCGCGTGCCCTAGTATAGCTCACCATAACAGATCCTGTAAGCGCAAAGAACACAAACATGGAGCTGAGAAAATAATGGTGAGAAATAAGAAAATAAGAAACACCAAAAAACATGATAATTTCACTCCATCGGTCTAGAACAGAATCGTATAGTGCACCGTAAGTGGAGGACATTCCAGCTACTCTGGCTAGATGACCATCTATCATGTCAAATAATCCCCCAAATAGAATCAAAGCACCAGCCCATCCTACATAGCTTAAATTTTCTCTAGGGGCAGTTTCTGCTCCTACAATAAATACGACAGCCGCACCTATGTTTATGACCAAACCTATCGTAGTGATCGTGTTTGGAGAAATCTTATATTTCACCAGAAGATTAACCAAAGGATTAATCGCTTTGTAAACTAGGGGTTGACCGTATTTTTTTAGCATAATGGCTGTATAGTCGGGCAAAATTAATACTTTTTAACAAACTAAAATTCAATCTTAAATCTTCCACGGATATTGTACCCTGAGGCTATTCCTGGTTGATCAAGTTGTGTCCAACGTTTCACTAAATCAACCCTAAATATTTTAAATATATTTCCGATCCCAATACTCGTTTCTAAATAGTGTCCCAATGCTGAAGTAACTGGATTTCCGTCAGGATCAACAGGATAACCGGGAAGAACATCGGGGTGTAAGTCAGGATTATTTAAATCACTTACATCACCAATAAGTCCTTTAAAAGTAATGATGGACCTCCATTTCAATTTTTTGATAACAGGAATTTTATTTAAGATGTATCCGTTGAAATAATGGGCAAATTGCAAACTTGCAAATCTATCACTGGTAAATTCCAAAAAGTTCATAAGGTTGTAGGAGCGGATTTGATAAGAATAAGTTTGGTTCGCTCGTGGCACATTTAACAAAGCATAAGGTACTTGTCCCCAAATTTTATTTCCTTCTACTTCAGCATCGAAATATCCAAATGGAGGGACGTAAGTACGTTTGAACATGCCTACAGAAAACTTGTCATAAGAGTATGGACTGTCAAATACGTTTTCGAACCCTTTGTCGTATTTTAAAGTGAATATTGGGTACTTGTTGTATATAGGTACTCTAAACTGAATCCCTTCATAATATTGCTCATTTGGTGCAATCCGCAATGTCAGGTTGACTTCTGATGTTTTTAATACCTGAGCATTCCTTTCTTCTTTTGAGATAAAATCAAACTCGTTATCAATATTTCGTACTCCGGGTGCAAAACTTAAAATCCCACCTGGTCGCATATCAAGCTTTTTTATACCAACTGTATATGAGATACCATTTTTAAGCTCTCTCATATATTGAAATTGCACTATCTTATTGTAAATCTGCTTGTTGTTGACACCTCGCTTAAATGACAGCAAAAAGTTATCTTCCTGAACGAACATCAATTCTTCACCAGGGTTTCTTATTTCATCTTGATAGGTCAGTTTGAATGCATCAAGAGGGTTTTTATTTCTGAAGTATAAAAATTCAGTAGAATATTTCCATGCTTCATCTTTAAAACCATAAGCACCGTATGCTTTAATTTGAAATTTCTCACTAAAGTTGTTGTTGGTTTGTCCTCCAATTCTTGCCCTGAAGCCTTCTACATTATTCCAGCTATAAAAAGTATTTACCGGGCCGACAGAGATGGGGCCATAATCTTTATACCCAACGGCTACAAGGAACAATATATCCATCATTCGCTTAAAGGCAGGAAGTTCTTTCACCTCTTCGACCATTTCATAAACCCCCTTTTCTGATTTGGAGAGTTCCATGTGTCTGGCTTCTTCCCAGAACTGATCGTCTTTCTTTCTAACATCAGGTTCTTCTATGATGTTTTGAAGGTCGGCGTAAATACTGTCCTCTCTGGGTTCATTATAAACCCGATCTTTAAATGAAACGGTCCTTTTGCCATACATATCCAGTTTACCAGGTATATCGAAATCGATGCTGATCTTATCAACTTTGATAATGTATGATCCTGCTTCTGTTTTTTCAAATTCCTGATCGATGAACAGGTCGTTCACATAGTTTAAATTGATTTTGTGGGATATTCTCATGGACACTTTCCTTACCGCATAAGCAGAATCGGTTGTGATGAATAAATTTCCAACAAAAGCAAGGTTGTTTTCATTTCTGGGCTGAAAAGCCAATTTATACAACTTTTCTCCTTCTATGTCTAGCGTATCAGCTATGTAGTACTTGTACGTTACCGGAGCTAGTCCGGAAATAGGGCTCACAAATTTTTGAGTAAGGACATTTATATTATTATCATAAATATCTACTTCTTGATACATCTTATCGATCAGCATTGAGATTCCCTGATTGTTTAAGTAATCATGGAAGCCCGTCATTTTTTGCCCTTTTCTGTATTCTATTTCTTTTTGAGGTGATTTCCTATAGTAAACCTTGGAGCTGGTTTCTCTTATGAATATTGGGAGATATGTCTTTCCATTCACTTCAGAAGTATCCACATAGTCGAATACCAACTGAAAATTCTTCATGATTTTCTTTTGTCTGAATTTTTCGGTGATATTATTGAAATCAAACTCTACCTTTTCGTATTTGTCATACTCTAGAAAGTCAAGACTTTCAGTCCTGTTTTCTTCTCTATGCTCAATTACCTTTTTCATTAAAGCTACCGCTGGGTTTCCTTTGTTCTTATACCTGAGTTTGGTGCCTTCTACCACCACATCTTCTAGTTCCATACTGGTTTCTTTCAGTTTGAATACAAGCCTGTGAGATTCTCCAACCACAATCGTAATAATTTGGGGTTCGTATCCTATGAATGAAGCTTTAAGATTTGGTGTTGCATTGTCGGTTTCGATATAAAATTTACCTTCACTGCTCGAGACAGTACCAAGGGTGGTTCCTGCAAATGATATGTTTACGAAAGGAAGGGCTTCTCCTGTATCAGCATCTTCTACTGTTCCCCATATACGAGTTATATCTTGTGCTTGTACAAAAAGGGAAGTTTGAAATAGCAGTAATGTAAATAGCAGTATGAATTTAGGATGCTTTTTGATTGTCATTTTGCAATTAAAGGTCTATTACGCAGATTGTTGGTGTTGACTACTATGTTTGATTGTTGGTGATTAATGTTTCGGCTTGATTAAATGTCAATTATGATAGACACATCCCCCAATCCAATTCAAATTAATTCTATATTATAAACTGTTTAATACTCATTTTTGAGAATGATGTTTCTAATATTACAATTATTTAAGTAAAAATTTTGTAACCGCTTCACAAACAGCCTTCTATATTACTTGTTTCACTTAAAATCAAACTGGGCGCAAAATTAAAGTATTTGGTACTTTAATGAAAATAAGGCTAACAATTTGACATTATATATTCTATAAAGTCAAATTGTTGGCAGAGTACCGCAAAGACCCTTTACTTTTATTATTTAAGTCCCTTCTTTGGTATAGCTCTTTTGCGTGGGGGTGTGGCTCTTGCTGTTTTTGTTTCTTGCTTCTTATTTTCTTCACCCTGTTCTACTTCCTGAGCGCTTGAGATTTCAATTTCATCCTCTACATTCATACTGCCTAGATAATCAGGTAAATCGATTCCAACCTGCTTGGCTAAATCGTGAATGGGTGGTAGAGCGCTAATATAATTTCGGAGAAAGGATGAAGTGGCATTTTGACCATTGGCACTGCCATTAGATCCTGAATCCCAAACGGTTATTTTATCTATTTTCAAATTGGCAAGGGCTTCTGTTTGTCTGCTTACTAATGTGTCAAGCTGTTCTAATAGAAGTAGGGTAGAAGCGGCTTTGCTATCCCCTCCACAAGCTTCAATTATTTCTTTATACCCATTCGCTTTGGCATTCAATAATTCTTGCATGCCCTTGGCTTCTGCCTGATATTTCAACAGTGTAGAGTCCGCTTCACCGCGAGCAATGTTGGTTAATTGTTGGGCTTTGGCTTCTGCATCGATGGTAGTTTTTTTCTTTTCGATTTCATGTCTCACTACCTCTTCTTTTTCCAATCTGGTTTGTTCAGAGATTTTTTCTGCCTCCAAAATCTCTTTCATAGCATGTGCCCGAGCCACTTCACTACGCTGCTGGGCTTCAGCCATGCGTTCTGCTAACTCCGCATTTGACAATGCTTCTTTGGCTTTGGATTGATTTTCACCTGAAATAGCTTCAGCTTCTAGGGTAGCTACCTTTACCCTTTGTTCAGTGTCAGCTTCTTTCCTACCTTCAGTAGCTCTTGCGTTTTCCAAAGATATTTGAACTTCACGTTCTCGACCTGCTTTAGCTTCTCCCAAACTAGCGTCTTTTTCAAAGTTGGCAATTGCGACCCTTTTTTTGGCTTCAGCTTCCTTTACACCTTCTTCGTTTTGAGCCAACTCTTTTGCAACGTTCACATCTTTTTCCCGCATTGCTCTTGCTTCTCCTGTAGCACCAGAAGCTTCTTGATCTGCAACTTCCACTTTAGCTTTGTTAATGGCTTCAGCAGCAGCTTTTTTACCGATTGCTTCTATATAGCCAGATTCATCGGTTATATCCTTGATGTTTACATTGATGAGTTCCAATCCAACCTTATTCAGCTCAGAAGCGACATGTTTGTTGATCAATTGTAGGAACTGCTCCCTGTCTTTATTTATTTCTTCAATTGAAAGAGTTGCAATTACAAGCCTCAGTTGACCAATGATAATGTCAGTTGCCTGTGTTTCGATTTCATCCTGATCTAACCCAAGCAATCTTTCTGCTGCGTTGAGCATAATTCCTTCTGCGGTAGAGATACCAACTGTGAAAGTACTTGGAGTATTGATACGAATGTTTTGTTTAGACAATGCACCCTTTAGGTCTATGTCAATCGGGATGGGTTTCAAATCCAGAAATTCATACTGTTGAATAATAGGTAGAATAAATGCGCCACCTCCATGAATACATTTGGCACTTTCGGCTCCACCAACTTTGCCATAGACTACTAGTATTCTATTCGATGGGCATCTCTTGTATCTGGCGATAAAGAGCAATATCAAAAAGATAAATACTACGGAAACTATTCCGAATACACTGAATAAAAACTCCATTTCAATCTTGTTTATAGGGTTCTACATATAGTACATTTTCCTTCGCATCATAAATGATTATTTCCGCTCCGGTATCAATTTTTTCGTGATTTGTTTTGGCATGAAAAGTTTTCAGTCTGCCTTGGATAATTACTTGCACTTGGCCTGATCCTTCTCCATTGGCTGGAATACCTAAGTACACTTTACCAATTTTTCCGATGGCATTGTTTATATCAATATTTCCTTTTTCCTCCCATCCCTTTAGTCTTTTGAGTAAAAAGATACTTCCCACAAGAGCTGCAAGTCCCATCAAAATAGAACTTATTAGCACTTGTATATCAGACATGGAAGTTGTCTTGTATGCAAGGAAACCTGTCCAGCTTCCAACACAAATAAATGCTATGATGGAGCTGAATGAAAAGTGGTCTCCTAGAAAATCAATGTCGATGCTGTCAATGTCCATTCCAAGTAAATTGAGCAGTACGAATACTCCCAAAAAGCCGCTGGAATAGATGGCAATGTTCCAATATATTTCTACGCTCATAGTCGTTTATTTTTAAATATAAAGTATTAATTCATCTTACAATTCAACTCATAATTTTTAAAATATCAATATACATCCCATTTCCCATCGAGGTAATATTTGTACAAAACAGGGTTATGGATTTTGTTTACTTCAATGTTTGATGTGTCATTCTCAAATAGTTCTTTGCCAAACGAAGTGATCAGTGTCATGGCATCATGGTTGATCCATCGGGTTTCAATTTTTGGGTTATCGAAATCGAGACCCTGTAGAGCAGTCACCAGTTGTGTAGGGCTGCTGTCCTTTCCACCCAATACCCAACCCCACTCTCCTAATGTCATCACTTGATTGTGAAGAGGAACGGTATTAAACCCAGTAGTTTTCATAGTTTTGTCAATACAATTGAATGCTCTGGCAGCATAGTATGGGCTGCCAGCCTGCGTGATGACTAGGCCATGAGGCCTGAGTTTTTTGTAACATAGTTTATAAAATTCATAGGAATATAATCTTCCTATTTCTACAGTTTTAGGATCAGGTAAGTCTATAATGATGACATCATAGTAGCTATTATGGTCTTCCAGAAAATTATAACCATCTTCATTAATGATGGTCAGTTTTTCATGGTTCATAGAGTTTTGGTTCATTTCTACCAGTAAGTCATTTTGTTGACCTAGTGCAGTCATCGCAGGATCGAGATCAACCAGAGTTATGTTTTTTACAGATGGGTATTTCAATATTTCCCTTACAGCTCCACCATCACCGCCACCCATTACAAGTATATCTGTGGGGTTTTTAGAAAGTCTCATGACCGGATGTACCAAAGGCTCATGATACATCACCTCGTCTATTGAACTCAATTGTTGGTTTCCGTTGATAAACAACCAAAAGTCCTCTTTTGATTGGGTAATGATTATTTTCTGGTATTTACTTTGCTCTTCATAGACTACTTTGTCTTTGTATCTTCTTTCTTCTCCATAACTGATGATAGGTTGGGCAAAGAGGTAACCTGAAATCAATAGAAGAAACACACATAGGGA
>CAXBNB010000211.1:0-6970 GCA_963976505.1 uncultured Reichenbachiellaceae bacterium | reverse complement strand
TAAGTGTATATGACCCTATACCACCAATAAATGCTATGAATATAATGGCATTTGCCCAAATCGGAAATTTTACAAAAAAGGTAATTACAGCTCTCATGTCTTATCCTTTTATGATTTCTACTTTCATATTTTCAGAAGCATTGGAAGGCATATCCATAACCAATACAGTTCCCGTTTCCAACCCACTAATCACAGCAGAATTCTCATTCAGTTTATGGATTTTAATTTGTCTGGTTTTAAGTACGCCATCTTGAACTATAAATACCTCATCCTTATTTTTGATAATACTCCTAGCCACTCTGATAGCTCCTTCCACTTTTTTACCCGGAATAGATGCCATCAAAAATGACCCTTCACGCACATCACTGCTTTTTTTGTTTTTCACAGAAATAAAAACACCTATACTCTGGGTATTGGCATCCACAAAATCTGCAATCCTAGAAACCCTGCCTTCCCATTTCTGATAGGTTGGAGTTTCTGCTATTACATCTACTTTCTTACCTATTTCTATAAAATTGATATCCCTCACCTCACAGGCTATTTCCAATTCCAACTCGTCCGTCCTTATAAGAGACGCGACATTTGTCCCAGCATTAACCACTGTTCCGATTTGGAGGCTCACCGATTTTATACTGCCATCGAAAGGTGCATAAATGGTATATTTTTTCAGGTTTTCCTCAGCACTCTTTATCGCATAATAATCGCTCAATATGTTTTTTGTTGCTAAAAAAGTCTTTTCCTTCGATGACGAAGCATCAGGAATTTGCGGTATGTTTTCATCCAATTCGATCTGATCAAAATACTTCTGCCATTTGCCATAGCTCCCAGTAAAATCAATTTTCAAATCTGGCAGTATGGAAGCTAAGGCATTGAGAAACCGGCTTTTTTGAGCCTTTAAATTAAGTTGCTGCTCTTCACTATAAATTCGATACAGCAGTTGGCCTTTCTTAAAACTTTGCCCTTGCTTCAAAGGAACACTGCCCTCTATCAATCTTCCTCCCACTTCGGCGATAAGGTTGATACTTTGAGACGACACCACTCTGCCATAAGCTTCGATCGTAGTTTCAACTATTTCCGGTTGGAATTTCTGTGCTTTGACGTAATTCTTCACCTCAGGCATCTTTCTTTGAGGGGGCTCCTTTTTTTGGCTGGCTAAAACTGTAAAGAAATAAAAAGCGCCACCAAGGATAATAATCACCAGAGCAAGTGAGATAAGTTTTCGGTACATCTTAAGAATTTATAGAGTTGTTCATAAACTACCCACAAATAACATTAATTGTTACGTTCTTTAATTGGTTTTTTTGATAAACGGAAAATATTCAAGCTTTTTTTGAAAGAAAATAATGAGGTCAACCCAATCATTTTCTTTTTCAGATTTTATTCTATATTCGAGAACGGTTTACCATTCCTTCCGTATAAGGGTGTTGTCACTAACCAGCTCAAATGCCAGAAATTCAAAAACCAAACACCCATTTTATATTGTTATCCCTTTGGCTTTTGATGTTTTCGTCGAGCAGTCAGTTCTTAATCATCTCACCAATTTTGTCCCAAATCGGGGAACAACTTTCAATTCCAAATGCACTGCGAGGTACGCTCATTACAGCTTATGCCTTGACACTAGGTATAGTTGCATTGCTCACTGGCCCCATTTCTGATCGCATTGGCCGTAGAAAAGTACTGCTAATAGGAAGCGGTATTTTGGCTGTATCTCTGGCATTTCATCAATTGGCATTTGATTATACTTCGATGCTCATCATGCGGATTTTGTCCGGTTTTGGTGGTGGCGTGCTTACCGGATCTTGCGTGGCGTATATCGGCGATTACTTTCCAAAAGAGCGTCGTGGATGGGCCAATGGCATGATCGCTACTGGTAGCGCAGCAGGACAAATTTTAGGCATTCCTGTGGGTACTATTATTTCTGAAATGTTTGGTTTTTATGCTCCGTTTCAATTCTTTGCTGTCATCATGTTCATTGCCTTTTTCATGATTCTATTTTGGGTACCACAACCAAAAGTAGAACTCGCCAACTGCAGTATTAAAATTGGGGCTATTGTCAATGATTATTTCGCAATTCTTAAAATAAAATCAGTAAAAACCATTGCATTGGGCTATTTACTTATGTTTTTGAGTGTCACTGTATTCATAGTGTACTTTCCAACTTGGCTAGAAATAGAATACAATGCATCTAGTGTTGAAATTGCACTATTATTTTTCATTGGTGGATTGGCCACCATCTTTTCTGGTCCAGTTGCCGGAAAAATATCTGACCGATCAGGCAGAAAAAACATCATAATCATTGCCAACCTTCTTTTAGGGTTAATTATGTCCATTTCGCTCTTTTTCCTAGGCTTTGGTATTGAGTTTTCCTACCCTGTCTTTTTTATCATCATGCTGTTGGCGGTGGGCAGGATGATCCCTTTTCAGGCGTTGGCATCAGAAATGATTGATGATAAGTCCAGAGGTAGAATGATGGCTCTGGTGATCTCTGTTGGACAAATTGGTATGGCCATCGGATCAGCCATCTCTGGGTATGTTTACACAGAATTCGGTTTTTTTGGAAATGCCATCATTGGGGCCATTGCTTCCATCGCCATGGCTATTTTAATCAACAAATACATCTCTGAACCAAAAATGACACTTGAAAAAGAAACTGTCTGATTATTCTTCTTTTTCCAATTAAAAATAGCTGGCAAACCCAAACTGAAATCCTGCTGTTTTCACAGCCGGATTGCCCAGAATATCTCTTTCCCAGTGCCTCCTATAATTGGCTTTGAGTAAGGTGTTTTTAGAAAACCGCAAACTTAGGCCGGGTACAACAGCCAGAATATCATCGAAGATATTACCATTGGTTTCTTCAAAATCTCCCTTGTTGTAATCAACATATTCAAACCTGAAAATAGCGTTTAGTGTCATGCCATTCCAGGAAAAAATCCGTCCTTTTTTAATTGGATAAATCAAATCCAGATGCATGCCTACTTGGTCAGAACCAAACTGCTGTCCATAGGACTCAGGTACATCCACATAGGAAAAAGCAGCTTCCCCGAGGACCGTCAACTCTCCAAAGCCTCCATTATAATCCAAAGCTACAAGTGATGCCCTTCTTTTTTCGTCAATCATCATTCCATCGAGCTTGAAGGTATTATATACTCCAGTATATCCTGATAGCCCCACTTCGCCCATCGCTTTATTCTTTAAGGCAACTCGCCCTGTGAGTGAAGGTGTGCCATTGTTGTCCTCAGCAAACATCTCTTCGGATTTTCCTGCTGCCAGCAAGGTACGGTTGGTCTCATTGGTAATAATGCCATCTTGTAGCCCATTGACCAGGTATGCTTCATAAGTGAAAATATTTCTCCTGAATGGAATTTTACCATAAAACCCCATCCCTATCTCAGAAAGGGTGGCAGGAATAATAGTAGTTGAAACCAATGGTCTGTTGATGAAATCCCATTTTGGGCCATCATGGTTCTGATTGAAATAACCGACCGGAGGAAGCAAAATCCCCATCCTAAATACCAATGCCGGATTAATCTCAAAATCAATGAGAGCGGTTTCGAGAGCTATTTCTTCAGTACCATGTTCAAACTCCAATTCAGATATAAACTTCACCCTTTCGTGTAAAGAGGCATAAAGAAAAATATTGAATCGTCGCATTTCCATACTAAATCCATCCGATACTCCATCGGTACTGAAATAATTGGTATTGCCTTCCAGGTAACCTCCAATCGCGGTATTTACATTTCCTGCCTGCCCATTGAGTACAAACGGACGGGTAAAAATGGCTTCTAGATTTGTATAACTGGTAGTATCGTTTTCCTGCGCCTTGGCAAGGGACAGGGTACAAATCAAAACCAGTATTAGTGTATATTTTTTCATCTTTCTATAAATGCTCCTTTACGATATGAAAATATTTTCCGTATCTGTTGTTACCTGAAATTTCTTTAAATCGACTTCCGCTGGCCCTTCCAAAACTTTTCCGGTATTGGTGAATTCACTCCCATGACATGGGCAATGGAGCTGATCTGCAAAAGGCTGTACTTCGCAATTTTTGTGGGTACATTCCATCAATAAAGCCACATAATTTTCTCCTGAGAGTTTACACAAATAAATGGGTGCTGGCAAACGATCATCTTTCACCAGCACATAATTCGTTTCCGAAGGAAAATCGAATTTCTTAACTACGATCTGATGGTTAGCCACTGTATGAGGAGCATATACTACAGAAGTACAAGAGGTCAGCATTGATTGTCCTACCATACAGGATAATCCAACAGTCCCACATTTTTTTATAAATTTTCTTCTTTCCATTTTAGAGCGATTCAAGAAATTTAATCAAGGCAGTTTCATCAGGTTTGTTTAATGTAGTAAAAGCATTTTTAGAACTGTCAGCTTCTCCTCCATGCATTAAAATTGCCTCCTCCAGACTTTTTGCTCTGCCATCGTGCAATAAGAAGTAAGTTCCTCCTTGTACATCTTTTGACAATCCCACGCCCCATAGCGGTGGCGTACGCCATTCTGATGTCAAAGCTGTTCCTTCCGTGTAGCCATCGTCTAAACCTGCCCCCATGTCGTGCATCAACAGGTCAGTATAGGGATGGAATTCTTTTTCTGACAAGGCGGCAATACTGTTGGTGGCGCTAACCAAAGTTTGCTTGTGGCATGCTTCACAGCCAATGTCTATGAATATTTGTTCCCCAGTCAATACTTGAGGATCATCCTGGTTCCTTCTGATTGGTGTTTTCAATGTGGATAAATAAAATACCAAATGATTTAACTTTTCTGTAGTTACTTCTGGATCGGGCACATCGGCCAATTGGGTATCTGATTCAAGGTAATTTATGGGGTCTTCTGTATCAAATTCAGTAGTCACTCCCATGTCTTGTTTATAAGCACCTACCGTTTGAATGAGTAAATTGATTGCCCCTGCCTTTTTCCCAAAACGACCAATATACCTCCCCTCCGAATCAGGAATATGTATGTCTAGTGGCGTAAAATAATCCGGTGGTATTTGGTAATTTGGAACTCCCGAAATACCATCAGAATCCAAATCATCAGGATCGGCCAAATCGAGGATAGTCTGGTCTGAAACTGCCGCCAACAAGCCAAGTCCTGTTACAGCAGGTGCTGTAAAACTAGATACCCCCGTTGCTCCTGATGGGATTTCTTCGGGTATAAAACCTGGAATTGATCGGTTTTGAAGTTGAGGCCCACCTTCCTCAATCATATGATCAAATACTCCTCCGTTCATTTTGCCAAACCTGGTCAGCGTATTGGTTGGATGCCCTTTCCCGTCTCCAGGATGGCATTGAGCACAAGAAGCAGTCACAAAATATGGACCTAATCCGGTTCTTGGGACAAATACTTCTCCAAAGGCATCATCCCCTTTGATAAATGTAGCCAGTTGTATTGGACTCAATCCATCGATTGGGCCGTCTAGCAATTCGTTTTCAGCCGGAGCTGAAGTAAACAATTCACTACAAGACCACATCAAGGGAATAATCAGAACAATAGCAATCCATGTATTCTTTGTCATTTTTATATTTTTCTAATTATATATTTAGATATATAATATTTGTTTATTTGCAATATTACATATTTATTTTTAGATTAATCTAAATTTTAAATAAGGAAAATAGAATCACCTAAGTAAAATGGCCTGTATGGTCTAAGAAGTCGATTTTACATTACTGGCAAACAATAGCCTAAAACTTATCAAATACTCATAAATTTGCGGCGTGGAAACAGTTGCGAAATTAAAAGACCTGAGAAAGGCGAGTAAAGAGGATTTAGTTGATTTTTTTAAATCAATAGGTGAAAAACCTTTTAGGGCAAAACAAATCCAAGAATGGTTGTGGAAGAAATCCGCTACCTCTATAGATGAGATGACCAATCTTTCTTTGAACACTAGAAACATGCTGAAGGAAGCATATACTATTCTCCCTATTACCACTGACAGCCAGCAAATAAGCAACGACAAAACGATCAAATCCGCTTTCAAACTGCACGACCAGCACTTGATAGAGGGCGTATTGATCCCTACTGATGATCGCATGACAGCCTGTGTCTCTTCACAGGTGGGTTGCTCGCTGAGTTGTACGTTTTGTGCCACTGGCTATATGGATCGCTTGAGAAACCTGGACGCATCTGAAATTTACGATCAAGTAGTAGCGATCAGAAATCAAGCAGAAAAAAACTACAATGCTCCGTTGACCAACATCGTTTATATGGGTATGGGTGAGCCATTGCTCAACTACAAAAATGTACTTGAATCTATTGATCGAATCACTTCTCCTGAAGGACTGAACATGTCGCCCAAACGGATCACAGTATCTACAGCAGGTATTGCTAAGATGATTACCAAACTGGCAGACGATGAAGTAAAATTCAACTTAGCCCTGTCCCTACATGCAGCCAACGATCAAAAAAGGAATACCATCATGCCGATCAACGAAAGCAATACGCTCGACGTATTGTCCAAGGCACTTCAGTATTTTTATAAGAAAACTGGCAATAGGATCACTTTTGAGTACATCCTTTTCTATAATTTCAACGACTCACTGCAAGATGCCGAAGAGTTGTACAGATTTTGGAAGAAAGTACCTGCAAGGATCAACATCATAGAATACAACCCCATTTCAGAAGCCAAATACACCAACACAGACCCACAAACTTTGGAAAAATTTAGCACCTACCTAGAAAAAAAAGGCGTCAATGTCAACGTACGAAGAAGTAGAGGCAAAGACATTGATGCGGCCTGTGGTCAGTTGGCAAATAAAGGTTAAAGAATGCTTTTACTTTCAAAAAGGGAATTCGTTGAAGTCCCTTAATATTTAATCTAATTTTTACTGGCAGATACGGACGATCCTTTAAGCTTTAAAGAATACACCGATTTATAAGATTCAGGGTTTTCAAAAAAAGTATTCAATTCGTTTCTGGTTTCTGATTCAACAAATGCTATCAAAGGCTGATCTAC
>CAXBNB010000210.1:0-6972 GCA_963976505.1 uncultured Reichenbachiellaceae bacterium | reverse complement strand
GTGCACAGTTGCCCCCTGATTGGCCAGTGTTTCAGCTATGGCTACACCCATTTTCCCTGATGAATTGTTGCCAATAAACCTGACAGGATCTAGTTGTTCATGGGTAGGCCCGGCAGTGACCAGAGCTGTTTTACCAGCTAATTTTTGTTTGTTCTGAAAGAAGGTCTTGATGGATTCTAAGATATGTTCCGGCTCAGCCATACGGCCTTGACCTACTAGGCCACTGGCCAATTCACCGTGTTCAGCATCCAATATTTGATTGCCATATTTTTTTAGCTTGCCAAGGTTTTCAACAGTGGATGGATGTTGGTACATGTCCAAATCCATGGCAGGAGCCAGCATTACCGGGCATCTTGCAGACAGGTACACAGCACATAATAGATTGTCGCAGATTCCATTCGCCAGCTTGGCAATGGTGTTGGCACTGGTTGGAGCGATTAGCATTAGATCAGCCCATAATCCAAGGTCTACGTGATTTTCCCATTCACCTTCTTTGTTTTTAACAAAATCTAGTGCAATGGGGTTTTTAGAAAGAGTGGCAAGTGTAAGGGGAGTGATGAAATCGGCGGAAGAAGTGGTCATTACCACTTTTACTTCAGCTCCTGAGCCAACAAGAAGTCTTACTAACAATGCGGATTTGTATGCGGCGATACTGCCGCATACTCCAAGTAAAATCTTTTTTCCCTCCATCATGAGGGTAAAATTATTTAATTATAATTTAATACCGCCTTCTTCCTTCTCAGGATCTCTGAATAAAATCTTGTCTTCAAGAAATTCTTCAACTGCAACAGCAGTAGGCTTAGGCATTCTTTCGTAAAACTTAGAAATTTCGATTTGTTCTCTGTTTTCGAATATTTCTTCAAGGTTGTCAACTGTAGAAGCAAACTCGGCTAATTTGCCGCTCAATTCTTCTTTGACACTGCTTGATATTTGCCTTGCTCTTTTTGATACAATAGCAAGTGACTTGTAAACATTACCAGTAGATCTTGAGAATTTCTCGATATCTCTGGTTACAATTGATGGATTAGCCATAATATTATTTTTTTGCAGTTAACTTTCTTATTTCATCCAATGAATCAGAATACATGCTTTCAGCTTGTTTTAAAAATTCACTGTTAGGGTATTTATCTATTAGTTCTTCGTAGATTTCTACGGCCTTCGAATATCTTTCTTGTTGTTTGAATTCAATACTTGCTTTAGCATAGCTGTACTGTGTATCCACAGATAAATACAATGCCTCTTCCTTCAATTTGGAATCAGGAAATTCTTTAGCGAAATTCTTGAATGAGATCAAGGCAGCTTCGTACCTTCTTAACTTGTGGTATTGCTTGGCATTGTCAAACGCTTTGATCTCCAGCTTCTGCTGCATTTCATCCATGATGTCGTTCACCTTATCGGTGTATTCGCCACGTGGGTGATTATTAATGAAGTTTTGAAACTCAGTGATTGCGTCGTAAGTACTTGTCTGATCCAAATTGGAATCAGGCGATTGTAGGTACAGCGAATACGCATTCATGTAAGCTGCTTCTTCGGCAAACTCACTTCTCGAATAGACCACAGAAAAATTCTTGAAATAGTTGGCACTCAGTAAATATTGCTTTTGATAATAGTAAGTGTATGCGTGTAGAAAGTTGGCTTTTTCTGCTTCTTTGGTACCCCTAATTATTGGCAATATTTCTTCCAACAATACTCCTGCACGGTAGTAATCCTCATCTTCATAATACACCATGGCCGCTTCATATTTCACTTTCCAGTCAGGACTTTTTTGAATTTTCCTGAATTGACTACAGGAAGTAATCAAAATCATGACCAAAAGAGTCAAATACACGCTAAATAACCTCGTTTTTCGCATAGGGCTGCAAATATAAGAGTCTTTATTATAAATACCTATTTGGAAAGATCGTTCTTCTGGCATCTTCTATGTAAAAAATATAACTTATGGATGGATTGTTACTTGGTAATGAAATAATGAAAGGAAAAGTTGCTTGCCGATCTTAAAATTCTGTGTTTTTCAACCGTTGTATATTTCTGTTTTTGAGTAGGTCTTTGTCGATGTTTTTTATCTCACTTGGAATCACTTTGTCATCGATCTTAAACTTTTTTTGAACCTCTTCTATTTTCTCCATTATGTCCTTTTCTACATATCCTTCCTTCCTATAATAAGAAACCACATCTTCCAATGTGGGTTTTTCTGCTTTTCGCCAAGCAAACCCTTCTAATTTCATTTTGTCAGGACTCAGTTCATGTGGAGGAATCAATTGAGCTTCTGGTTGATTGTAGAATGTAATATTTGTAGGGTCACCATTCTTAAATTTAATTTTCATGTCCCCACATAAAATCCTATTCATCCCAATCATAATAGAATCTCCTTCTAGGGCATAATACAAACTCTCACCATTTCCATTGATATCCATTTCGCTGATTGCTCCCTGATTAAAATAGGCGGTCATATTACGCCCTTTCACCTGATTGAACTGTCCGAGGGTGTCTTCGGATGCTAGAAATGAACTTTTCCGCATCTTCATTTTATCAATGACATCATTGACCAGAAACAAGTCGATGGAATCTGCTTCTATTTGGCTTTTATGATTCCAAAGAATTGGATCGTCGTACATTACGATCATAGAATCTGACATAAAATAGGACATGGAATCGCACTTGCCTTGTAAGTTGCTTTTAAATAATTTTACATTGTAATATGCCAGTATTCTTTTGTCGGCCTCTATTTCACTTTCAATTGCCACCAAGGTATCTGCTGCTAAAAAGAATGTATCCAACTCCATGAGCTTTTTCATAACGGGATTACCAAATATCCTGCTTCTTCCGGAAGATTGTTCGTAAATACCCTTTTCTCCAATAATGACTACATCCTCATTTTTGGAGGTTAATTTCACATTGCCAATAGCGGTATAAAACTTAGTAGCATCATCTAGGAAGAGTTCATCGCCCTCTAGTATGTATTCTTTTGTTTCAATAACACCCTCTTCAAAAATCGTAACATCAACTTCAGTTTTAAACTCACCCCCAAGAGCATAAACCGTGGTATTGTCTTCTGTTATTATATTGGTAGGACCCTTTGTTATGGCTATTTTGGTAGTGGTAGAATATTCTAACGTATCGGCCTCCAAATCGTAAGTTGGGGAGACGAGCTTCACGTCTTTATAAAATACAGCATAGTTGATTTGAGAAAAAAACCTCCCATTGTCACTGGTAAGTGTGTTTTCCTCATCTATTAACTTTCCATGATCACGGAAGTCTGCAATTTTTTCTATCAAATCATAGTCAAGGATGTCAGTGTATAAAGTCCTTCCTCGGTTTTTATATACCACATTTTGCCTGAGCTTTGCTTGTCTTGTTACTCCGTCATAGATCAGCTTTTTTGATGTAATGGTGACCGAATCCCCATCTTTAATGTGGACATGGCCAAAAGCTTCAAGTTTGTTGTCCTTCGTGTATTGATAAGAACTGTCACAATGAATTACTGTTGATTCATGCGTAAAGACGACATTGCCTATAAGCTTCCTGAATTTGACTTTACCTCTGCCGTGATACTCTACGACATCTGCCTTGTATCTAGGTCTTTTTTGACCGTAAACTTCCCATTGCAGGGTGAAAAGGATAAGAAGGAGTGGGAGAAATTTCAAAAACCTCATGTAACAAGTTATATCAGTGCAAAACTATATCGGAACAATAACGAAAAAAACCTATGTTTGATTTATAATTCTGAATGAAAACCTGAATGCTTCATAAATTTCAAAATTTCTGTACACAAAATCACTTGTATTCTAGCACCGATGAAATATTGGTGGCTGTAAGTGGAGGAGTAGATTCGATGGTGTTGATGCATTTGATGGCAAATTCAGGGTTAAAATTCGGTATTGCTCATTGCAATTTTCAACTAAGGGCAGCTGCCTCAGATGGAGATGAAGCATTGGTGAAACAAACAGCTGCCAACTTGAACCTGAAATGCCACATCGAACGATTCGATACTTATCAATACATAAAAGATGAAAAGATATCACTTCAGCAAGCTGCTCGGGATTTAAGATACCGTTGGTTTGACAGTATTTGTGAGCAATATGGATATGATAAAATAGCGACTGCTCACCATGCTTCCGACCAAACTGAAACAATCCTTTATAACATTATCAAGGGTTGTGGTATTGCTGGATTGCGAGGGATTCCATTGGTCAATGATAATATCATTCGCCCATTACTTTTTGCAACCAGACAAGAAATAGTCTCTTATGCGAAGGAGAACAATCTCGATTGGAGGGAAGATGCCTCAAATAATAATGAAAAGTACAACCGAAATTTGATTCGCCATTCGGTGGTTCCTCGTCTGAAGCAAATTAATCCTGGTATTGATAAAACAATGCTTAGAAATGCCACGAGGTACCGAGCACTGGAAGAATTGATCGATTCGGAAATAGATAAGGTTAAAATACGACATTTATCAACTACGCCGGAAGGGTATGTTTTATCCACCAACTGGACCGCCGATCAAAAAGGGGGTGTGATTATTTTGGAAGGAGTATTAAAGGAATTCGGTTTCAACTACGAACAAGTCTCTTCTGTTTACAGTTCGTTGACAAGTCACTCAGGCAAAGTATTTTATTCAGATGGATTCAAGTTAAATGTTGATAGGAGCAGTATCTATATTTATCCTATTTCAGAAGATGACGATATTCTAATAGAAATTGAGGAAAAGGACAGTGGTTTTGAAGTGGTAGGGTCGGTCTATGAAATGACCACATTGCCAGTTGAAAAATTTAAGATGATCAAAAATCCAAGATTTGCCTGTCTAGACTTTGACAAGCTCGTTTTTCCCCTTAAAATAAGAAATTGGCAACAAGGAGACAGGTTTATGCCGCTCGGGATGAATTCTAAAAAAAAGCTGAGTGATTTTATGATTGACGAGAAAATTCCAGTAAACTTGAAAAGCAGAGTGGTTTTGCTTGAGAGTCAAAATGACATAGTATGGATAGCGGGGTATAGAATAGACAATCGGTACAAAATCACAGCTCAAACCAAGCAAGTGCTTATTATAGAAAAGACAGATGTTCAATCCATTTAAAAAAAGATATAGTACTCAGGAAATGAGCCTATTTAGGTTTATGTCGCAGATCAGACCGTTCGAAAACCTCAGTTATGACGAGCTGTCTCAAATTGCCCCTTGTATGTACCTGCGAACTTTCAATCAGGATGAAGTTGTGTTTTTTAGAGGGGATCCGAGCTATGCACTATATATTGTAAAAAACGGAAAGGTGTCTCTTAGGGTAGATGTCAACGATAAATTTGAAGAGTTAACGAATGTAAGGCCGGGAGAAGCATTTGGAGACAATTCTCTCTTGAATAATACCACGAGGATTTATACTTCGGTGGTCGTTTCGGAGAAAGCAGATTTATACGTGATCCCTCAGGCCAACCTGTTGGACATACTCGATGATCATCCTCAAATTAGGGCAAAGATCATGACATCATTTTCGGAGTTGTACAATGAATACACCGCTACATTATTTAAGAAATACAGATCGGCATTCGGATTTTTTGATTTGGGAATGGTTTATGACAAGAGTCATTGAAAATCTGACTCCAAAACAGAGCTTCTACTTCATCATTGATCAATATTTTCATACTTTTGCTATCCAAACTCGTAGAATTCTATTCACATTAAAATTTTAACATAACATGAAAGTAACAATAGTAGGAGCTGGTAATGTAGGTGCCAGTGTAGCCGAATATGTCGCCATGAAAGAATTGGCTGACGAAGTAGTATTACTTGACATCAGAGAAGGTTTTGCTGAAGGTAAGGCCATGGATCTTAACCAATGTGCTACTTTGAATGGCTTTAACAGCAAGGTAATTGGTACCACTGGTGATTACAGCAAAACTGCAGGTTCGACTGTAGTGGTGATTACTTCAGGGATTCCAAGAAAGCCTGGAATGACCAGAGAAGAGCTAATTGGTACCAATGCCGGTATTGTGAAATCAGTAACTGAAAATTTGGTTAAGCATTCTCCTGATGCAGTACTTGTAGTGATTTCCAACCCAATGGACACTATGACTTACTTGTCAGCTAAAACAAGTGGTTTGCCAAAAAACAAAATAATTGGAATGGGCGGAACTTTAGACAGCTCAAGATTCCGTTACAGATTGTCAGAAGCCCTTGATTGCAACCCCAACGACGTACAAGGTGTAGTGATTGGAGGTCATGGTGATACTACCATGATTCCATTGACCCGATTGGCTACTTACAACTCTACGCCTGTTTCTAACTACTTGTCTGCTGAAAAGCTGGAGGAAGTGGCGGCAGCTACTATGGTAGGCGGTGCTACATTGACAGGTCTTTTGGGGACATCTGCATGGTACGCTCCAGGTGCTGCAGGCGCAGCAGTGGTTGAAGCCATAGTTAGAGATCAAAAGAAATTGATGACTGCCTCAGTATACCTGGAAGGTGAATATGGTCAGAAAGACATTTGCGTAGGCGTGCCTGTGATTATCGGTAAAAATGGATGGGAAGAAGTAGTAGATTTTAAGCTTACTGATGACGAAAAAGCAAAATTCGAAGCAAGTGCTGCTGCTGTTAGAAAAATGAATGACGCATTAGACATGTAATTCATTTTTGTTTTCAACAACAAAATTTTGGAGCTAGTCATTTTATGGCTAGCTCTTTTTTGTGCCCTGGAGCAAATAAAAAAGGAAATGTACCATCATAATTCGTTGACATTACATTTTATAATTTTCAAGAAATCTCTTTTTTATCGAGGATGGATGTTTTTATTGTTGATTGAGAAAGTCTTCAATCAACAGGCTGGTGCGAATGTCTAGTCCCTTTTTGTTGAGATGGTATGCTGTGTTAAATAGAAGGCTATCGTCAACCTGATATCTTTTAGGATATCCTAATAATTTAAAATGGTTTTCTTTCAATTTTTTATAGTATTTCTCTTTCTCTTTGACTTGTTTGGCGGT
>CAXBNB010000209.1:0-6995 GCA_963976505.1 uncultured Reichenbachiellaceae bacterium | reverse complement strand
TCAATACTGAATGCATCAATTCTAAACCCCATAAAACCTTGTGTATGACCGAAAACAAACTACCAAATTCCGTGTCCCACAAATTAAGCTTTACCTTTTCTCTTGGAGCAGTTGCATACAATACCACTCCTGTCGCAGCAAATGAAAAGGCCCTTTGTACAAGTTTCCTTTGGCTCTCTGAGCTGGGGTGCCATCTCTGTGTAAATAACCAAACCATTCACCATGCTCTTTGTCATGAAAATGGCTGTAGCTGTATTCATGTACCATTTTATGCCATTTCGCATACTTCTCATTTCCTGTGAGCACAAAAGCCAAAAGCGTAGCGATAATGGTTTCGTTGTGGGGCCACCAAAATTTCATGTCTTGCCAATATTCCTGCACTGGTTTGTCGTACACATCCCGAAAATACAGAATTCCGCCATGCTCTTGATCCCAACCTCGCTCCCACATATAGTCCAGCATGCGGCAGCCCAGGTCAATAAGTTCGGGATCATTTCCTTTGAGTTTGGCTTCATTTAGAATAAACCAAGCACCTTCAATCGCATGACCCGGATTCAATGTTCGTCCATCAATATGATCTATGATGCTTCCATCTGGAGCCACTTGCTCCATCACACATCGGATGTCATCTTTCACAAAGTACTTTCTTATCTCTTCGATACAGTTATCAATTACACCCTGGCATCTGGGATCACCAATTGTATTCATCACTTCCCGGGCAGTATTGAGCATGATCATCGGAATGCCTAAGCCCTTGGCAGGACGAACCGAAGTACCCTTCGGAGGAAAAATCTCTGGATGCGCTGCATAATGGATGCACTTGCCAAACAATTCTCGTGCTTGTTCCGCAACCTCCGGACTGCCCGATGCTTTGGCATAGGCGGCATAAGCAATCACAGCAAACGTGTCGGAGAAAAAATACCGCCTTTTCCGAATCGGCTGCCCATCTCGGGTCATGTGAAAAAACATACGGCCATCTGAATCAAAGCATTTTTGACTTAAGAAATCATATCCCAATTGAGCTCCTTCGAGCCATTCTGGTTTTTGCTCTACGGTATTGTACAAGGTGGCCAGCATCCAAGTTGCCCGCCCCTGAAACCATACAGATTTGTCATCATCAATCAAACTGCCATCTGCATCACGCATAAATAAAAAGCCTCCAAACTCTTTGTCATAAGACCTGGGAAACCAAAATGGCACTGTATCACCAAGCAATTGATCTTTGTAGTATTGATTAAGTTGATGTAAATCCTGAATGCTGTAACTCATAAATCAAAAGGTAATCAGTTAAGGTAATTTGGAAGAGAATTGCTCAAAGTTGATCTTCTTGGCATCTGCCTCAAACAGTTCATATTGTTCGTCAGACATATTATTTATAGGAAGTCTAAATTTTCCACAATTCATTCCAATCAATTTCATGTAGGCTTTACCTGTAGCAATACCACCATGTTTTCCGAGAAGACGAATCATATCAATAGAGGTTTGTTGCAACTGTCTCGCCTGCTCATGGTCATTTTTATGAAAGGCTTTCATAAGGTCAAGGTATAAGGGTGCAGCATAATTGTATGTACTCCCTACTGCCCCTTTGGTACCCAATGCCAAAGCAGAAAGCATATTTTCATCTCTACCCCAAAGCATATCATACTTCCCATTGCTAAAACGGAGACATGAAAGGTAATCCATAAAATCCTCATGGGTATATTTGATTCCGGCAAAATTCGGAATGCGTCCATCTACAGCCTCAAGTAAATTGATCATAGAAAAACCAACTCCCGTGAGTACAGGAATGTGGTAATAGTAAAAAGGCATATCTGGCACTGCCTCCGCAATTTCTTGACAAGCATTGGCAAGCATTTCTACATTGGCAGGTTTAAAATAAAAAGGTGCCGTAAATGAAACTGCAGCCAGGCCACATTCCTTTGCATGAATGGCAAGTTCCTTACAATCAGCAATGCAAGTACCACCAAGAAACATCATTACTTTAAAATCAGTATCATCCTTCGTGCAGGCTCCCCACGTTTCAGCCAATTTCTTCTTTTCGCTATGGGTCAGTGAAACACCTTCCCCGGTAGAACCGCAAATAAATGCCCCTGTGATGCCATTGTGTTTTAGCATTTGATAATAGGCAGGAATCAGCTCTAAGTTTATAGAGCCATCAGGAAACATAGGTGTAAATGGAGCTGCAATGAGCCCCTTAAGGTGTTTATGAGTCATTTTTTTATGAATTATTTGTCTTTTTTGTTTAGTAGATCAATTTCTTCGAGCTTAAACCGTGTGCTGAGTATATATGGTTCTCCTGCTTCCCATCGGCCATAAGTAGTGGCTACAATGGTTCCGTCAGGCAAAACTTCAACTCCCGGATAGGCAGTATCATACCCCGAATTATCCTGCGAATTTTCTTTAAGTCTTACAACATACTGACCTTCCCTGCCATGAACCAAATCGTCATAAGTACCTATCCATCCACCCCAATCTGTTTCGAAAGGGCGATTACTTCTTCTACTAACAGGAGAATTTACTCTAAAACTAATAAATATTCTTCCATCAGGTGCATACCTGGCTGTATGTCGGTCTCCTGTCAGGGATAAAGGAAGTTCACGTGGTTTCGTCCATGTTTTGCCTTCATCGTTAGAAAAAATGATATGTGAATTTTTTTCCCTTTTGTTTTCACGCATCAACACAGCGATCTGTTTTCCGTCAGGTGAACGTATCGCTCCTGGCTCACAAAGCAGTACCGTACTGTCTTTGTAAACGGTATTGGGATCGGACCAGGTTAATCCTCCATCAGCACTAAAAGTAGTGTACAAAGTCATTGATCCTGACTTCAAACCAGCAGGTGAACCCCAAAACTCTTCCTCACCACCTTTGATAAATCGTCCGTCATCATGAAACATAGCCATATAATGACCTTTTGTGCTTAGTGCTTCTGTGAACCCCATTACCGCTATACCTCCCCAATCGCCCACTGGTTTCAGTTCGCTCCACGTATTGCCATCATCTTCACTTACTGATAGCCTTACTGGATACAAACCAGACCACATAATAATGCGTCGATTACCATCTGCATCCACTACCCTTTTCAGAGTGGGAGTTTCCTTACTTGTCGCCCAGCTTTCTGGTACTGGTAGTCGATTACTCCAAGTCAAACCACCATCGTTACTTCTTTTTAAGAGAGCCGCACCCCGCCCATGACCTTTAGGGGATGTCGCATAAATGGTTTTGCCATCTTCAAGTAAAATTGTTGACACATGACCTAAGTATTGTCCCTGCTCACGGTCAACAACAACTTGTCGATCTACTTCATCATTGAGGTCTATGGCTGGTATGGTTACCTTTTGCAATACATCCACGGAAACATCAGCCTGCTGTACTTCCTTGTTTTTGCTTGGCGTACATCCCCAAGCAACAAGAAGGCTCAAGGCAACCACAAAAAATCTGTTTTTCATCTTTCTCATGTTTAAATTGTTCTATTAGATATTCAGTTATTGTAGCACAACTATTATATGTCATACATAATAATGGCTAAATACTCTAAAAAATACTTGCTATCCAACTAAAGGTTGATAAATTGCAAATCACAATCAATATTAAGTAGTACATAATATGGCCTTATCTGCAATAAAGAGAGAACTTGTCGGCTCAAACACTTCCTCATTGGTTGATAAAGTTGAGGCGAGCCTTATTGAGTTGCTGCAACAACGAGATCTAAAAGTTGGCGATGTGATCCCAAAAGAAATGGAATTGGTAGATACTTTAGGCGTAAGTCGAACGGTAATAAGAGAGGCCCTCCTTCGCTTGCGTGTAGTTGGTTTGATTGAATCCAAAAAAAAGAAAGGCTCTGTAATAACTAGTCCTGACATTTTCAATGTAATGGGTAAAAGCCTGAATCCTCACATTATGGATCAGGGAACGCTTAAAGAAATGTTCGAACTCAGACTTGTGTTAGAAATTGGCATGGCTGACTTTATCTTTCAGCGCATTACTCCTGAAGACATCCTGGAGCTTAAAGAGATTGTTTCCAAAGATGAGCCGGATGTTTCTGGCTCTCATGTGTTTTCTATTGATCACGAGATTGCCTTTCATTCCAAACTGTACGCCATCACTGGAAATCAAAGTCTGAAAAATTTTCAAAAACTCTTACTTCCGCTCTTCGATTATGTACACCATGGTGGTTTATTAAAAACTCATTCAGGTAGTCGCCGATTTGTGTCTCACAAAGGTTTGGTAGATATATTGGAAAATGGCTCCCCAGAGCTTTTCAGAAATGCCATGCGCAACCATTTAGAAAACCATTTTGCACGTTTGTTTTGAACAGAAAAGATACCATACATAAAGACTGGAAAAACCTTAAAGTACTATTAGCAGGTTGTGGCTCGATAGGAAAGCGTCATGCCCGCATCCTGACTTCACTTGGCATCAAAGAAATTTTCGCTTTTGACAAGAACCAAGAGCAAGTTGAAGCATTAATAAAGGAACTGCCTGATTTAAAGCAGGTAAAAACTTACGAAGAAGGAGTAAAAAAATCCGATGCTGTTTTTATAATGACTCCATCCAAACTTCATATTCCAATGGCCATACAGGCGATACATGCAGGTTGCCATGTATTTATTGAAAAACCTATTGCAATATCGATGGATGGTGTGGCTGAACTGGAAAAACTGGCCAATGCCCACCACAAAAAAGTAATGGTCGGACTTTGCATGCGGTACCATGAGGGAATTAAAAAAGCAAAGAAAATATTAGACTCAGGAAAAATCGGTCGGCTTGTTTCTGTGAGGTCACTGGTGGGTGAACATTTCCCTTCTGTACACCCCGAATACAAATCCATGTATTATGCTAAATATTCCGGTGCATTCGAACTCATGCACGACTTGGATCTTGCCCTTTGGTTTTCCGGTCAACCGGTAAAGAAAGTACATTCAGTATATGGCAGCTTCAGCGATATAGACATTGAAGCTCCCGATGTGGTAGAGTTTTTATTGCAGTTTGAAGATCGATGCACTGCAACGGTTCACCTCGATTTCTTTCAACTACCAAGACGTAGAAATATGGAGCTCATCGGAACCAATGGCGTGCTCATTATTGATTTTACTTCTTGGGAAAAGTTCACGATTTCAATTTTCGACCCTACGAAAAATGAATGGGTAAGTGAAAGCGAAAAAACAGCTCGCGATGATATGTTCAGAGATGAAGACCTGGATTTTTTGGAATGTATTGTAAATGACCAACCCATATACTGCAACATCGCTGAAGGTTGCAGGTCGCTGAGGGTAATAGAAGCTGCACAAAATAATATCACAGACCTAAATCAAATTGAAAACCTCTAATAAGCGTTGAACTATGTCCTTAAAAACACCTGTTTCACATCCTTTAAAAGATAAAGTAGCGGTCATTACCGGAGGAAATGGTGGACTAGGCTATGATATGGCATGTGAATTGGCGGCAGCTGGCTGCCATGTTGTAATTACCTCTCGTTATCCTGAAAAATTAGAAGCCCCGGCCAATAAAATTCGGAATGAATTTGGAGTAGATGTATTGGCACTGACTCTTGATCAATGCTTCCATGATCAGGTGAAAAACCTGGCTCAACAGGCCAAAGCATGGAAAGGCCATATCGACATCCTCATCAACAATGCCGCTAGTGAAGGTGACTTATTCAAAAGAGATCCCCAGGATATGGTCAACTTGATTACTACCAATCTAATTGGTGCTTTGTATTGCTGCCAGGAGGTAGGTCGCATTATGTCAGAGCAGGGATTCGGAAAAATCATCAATATAGGATCTGTAGCAGGCATGGTAGGACGAGACAGAAGCATGTACCGAGAAAACAACAAAACTGAGCAGCCGATTGATTATGCCGCTTCAAAAGCAGGTGTGATTGGTATGACAAGAGACTTAGCCGCTTTTATGGCTCCCTTTAGCGTGTGCGTCAATTGCATATCTCCTGGAGGATTTAGAGGCGACAATTTACCTGATGGTTTTGTTAAAGCTTACAACAAAGCAACAGCACTTGGCAGAATGGGAGAAATGGGTCAGGATATCGGTGGTGCGGCATTGTTTCTCGCTTCACCAGCTTCAGATTATGTCACAGGACAAAACCTTGTCGTCGATGGCGGCTTTAGCATTTGGAAATAGTAAAATTATGAATCAACGAACTAACTTATTTTGAATAAATCACTTATCATAAAAGTAGCCTTCATGCTACTCCTCTCGGGAAAACTGTCTGCCAATAAAGGCGAACCGATCAATCAAATTGACCAACAACCCATCGGTAGCATAAAGGATATTGAAGGAATAAAAGGCAATGAAGGACTGGCCGGTACTTTCTCAGGAGTCATCGGTAATTACCTGGTTGTGGCAGGTGGGTCTGCATTTCCTGAGGGCAAACCATGGCAAGGAGGGACAAAATATTTTTCAGATGCCCTCATAGTATTTGAACGCACTGAAGAGGGTAGCCTCCTACAAACAGGGCTTTCGACAAAGCTTCCTTTTGGAGTAGCTGAGGGTGCATCCGTCACTACCGACAAAGGTCTGATTTGCGTTGGTGGACTAACTGCCAATGGATTGAGCGATGAAGTACTTTTGATTACTGGAAATAATGGCATCTCGATAGAAAAACCCAAGCTACCCAAGGCTACTAAAGGGGCTACTGCGGCAGCAATAGGCTCGAAACTGTATGTAGTAGGTGGAGAAAATACTGAAGGCATCACTTCTGACTTTTTGATGTTGGATCTTGACAATCTCAGCGAAGGGTGGCAAAAACTACCTGACTTTCCTAAAACCGTAACCTATGCAATGGCTGTAGCACAAATGGATGGTGAAGAATTAAGCCTTCATGTTTTTGGCGGGAGGTCACGGAGCAGCAGTGAGCAAATTAATACTTTTTATTCTTCAGTATATCGTTTTCGCCCTTCCATCGGAAAATGGGAAAAGAGGCAAGACATTCACCTCAATAGGAAAAAACCACTACCTTCTGCCGCTGCGGCAGTCGCTCC
>CAXBNB010000208.1:0-6997 GCA_963976505.1 uncultured Reichenbachiellaceae bacterium | reverse complement strand
TCTTGAAAACCGTTGTACCGCGAGGTACCGGGGGTTCGAATCCCTCCTCCTCTGCTCAATTAAAGCCCTGATACAAAATGTGTCAGGGCTTTTTTTAATTTGAAAGGGCAAGCATAGAGGAATGCAACAACCTTTTGGATATTTAATTCATTAAAAATACGCATAATGAGAACTATGAAGGGTGGTGCATAAATGCTTCTCCATCTAAATCTGTATTCCACTCTGATTCTTCTTCAATATTTTTTCGAAATCGAATTAAGCCGTATTGAAATTTTACAGTTTTTCGCTTTGCATTCACCCGTTTCAGGATTTTTTTTGAGATTTTATCTAATTCTATGTCTTTGCCTCCAACAATAGCCGAAGTTTGAAATAGTTTGGAAGTATGACTAAGATAGGTGCTTATCATCTTAGCTTGAGGTAAATAATCATTCAAGTTCCATGATGTAATGGAACAATTAGGCTCATCGGTTAAAAGTTCATCGAATATTCTATTGGTATAGCCGTTTTCAGAACCGTGATGAGCAATTTTAAATACGGATGATCTTCCAGCAATTACTGCTGAATTATTTAAAATGTGCAACCATCCAATTTCATCATCTTTTTCATCAAGTTCCATATCAGCCCCCAGAATAATTCTATTTATTCCAACACTAATATACAACACAACAGACTTGAAATTTGCAGAGTACATCTTAAGCCGTTTGCTTGGTTTACCAAAATCATTAATTAACCTACCTATTTCATGGTCGTAACTTTCTTGCGTCTTCGGGGAAGGAGAAAGTGCAATTATGTTAATTTCCTTTTCAAGATCTGAAAATAATATTTGATTGTGGGTTGCAGAAATTGGATGTTGATTTCTTGACTCTAAAATTTCAAAACATTCTTTCAATTCGCTAGTCGCACTATTAGCATTCTGTTTCTTTAGTTTAGCAGAATTTATGTTAATTAAATTAATAAATAAATTTCTGTTTTGACAGCTGGAAACAACCAATCTTGCATTAGGACTCCTCTTAAAAAGATTTGAAATACCATTGACATGATCATCGTGATAATGCGTTAGTACTATTAAACGAACAGTCCCAAAATCAATATTTTGATTTTCAAGATACCTTATTACAAGCGAATCTCCAGATTTTGGATCTATACAAGAATCCACAACAACCCAGTTGTCAGGATCCAGTTTTAAAACTACAGCTTCTCCATACCCGCCTCCTGAACCGATCGTTGTTATTTCAATTTCTTGATTGTTGGAGGCTGGTAAATTCATAGACTACCAATCACAAGACTTCATGTAATTTCCCTGATCCAACGCTTCGTCAAATTCTTCTACACTATAATTTGGTAATCTCTGAAACCGTATTTCCGAAATGTTCTGAGTTCTTCCTGCTCTCTTTTCAACACCTAAACTCCAATAAAAGGCAGCTCCCTCTTCAACCAATTCCAAATCGGATTCGTCAATTTCATCTAAATCAATAATCGCCTCTTGATATTCCTCCTTAATCCTAACATCCTTAATTTTTGCAATTATGTGCTCTGACGTCACAGATTCAACATGACCGATCCATTGTTTACTCAGTCTAAAAGAAGTCCCAGAATTACTACCCAAATTGTATCTTACCGGGTTAGGTATATCTGTCGAAATTTTACTTTCTTGATCATCAAGTCCTAAGTCAAATTGTTTAAAACTAGAAGATTCAGCAATGGCTAAATTTTTTGTTTTTAATTTTACTTCTGACTCAATAGCCTCTTTATAAAACTCCGCGAAATTATCAGACAAGGCGTGCTGTTCCTGAGTATAATCATTATTATTTTCAAGTACCCAATGGTCTCTATTTGTAGTCTCAATCATATTCACTTAAATATTATTTGCAATTTCAATTGCTCGGTCGAACGACGAATTCCAATATTTATTGCAAAGATCCATAGCTTCTCCTTGACGTCCGTTACTGCCATCTGCAACATCATAGTGGTCATTGATATTTACTGCTATTCCATTAGGCTTAACAAGATCGGAAGGATACAACCTAATTCGTACGCTTCCTTTTTCACCATCAGTTCTTTCGGACTCAACAATTTCAATTTGAAGAAGCTTTGGATTATTCATAAACGACCAATTTTTAAGAGCTCCTTTGTCTACTCCAAAATTATGATAAACTTCTTTATTACTCATACGATAATGTAATATATGATTAATCCCAATTGCTTTTATCGGAGTTTCATTTAATATATTAAAAATACCATTTAACAAGTCTTTTGCTGGATTGAACATTTGCTCATTAGACGTTCTTATTTCGAACCGAGTTTGAGATATGTCAAAATTAGCCCATGTAGTTTTAAATCGAACAATTGAACTATGTATTACTTCGATTCCATTCTCACTTGCCTCTTTACATTCTTGTTCTGACAATAGCTTTTTGTGAGCAAACCAAAAAGGTTGAAAAATTTTAGGGTTGAAATCTCCTAGTAAAACAACACTTAGGGATCTTTGAGTCAATTGGGAATAAATCATTAGTTAATTATCTCTTGCATACTCAATTATAAAGAATTAATATTTATCCATCAAGATAACAAATAAAAAGTGTGAGATTATCTTCTGAACCAACTATTAAGCATTCTAATAATTCATAATCTAGCATAAAATGCGGTAATGCGATATTGTTCACTATGTTTTAAATTCTCAATCAATCCTCTAATCATGCTGCCAACAATATCTACTTCCAGATTCAGGATTCCTTTTACACCTAATTTTCTGCTTGTGTCGTAGCTGCACACCTTGGGCTATGTGAAGGACTAGTCGTTTTTGGCTTTTCATAACTTGATCCATCCTGATTTTGATGATAGTGGCAATAGCCATTTTCATTTTAATTCAATCAGACAAGAGAAGTTAGTTTGGACTATAGCCCAAAGCTGTTTTGACTATTAACTCGGTATAAAGTATTTTTATCTTTTTCTCCTTGAGACCTCCGGAAGTTTTGAAAAAAATCTGATTATTACTGTATAACCATAAGTTTAGCTTACAAGTTATAGATAATCTTGATTATTTTATCCAACTTAAATAGATGTGCCCAGTTTTTATTTATTATATTTATTGACGAAACTAAAAAACAATGCCATGCAAAAAATAATGATTAAAGGTTTTATCCTTACGTGTTGCGTACTGCTTTCATTTTCAAGCTTTGCTCAGGAAGGTTCCTGGACAGGTGAAGTGGTGGATTTGGACTGCTACGTTGGCAATGGTTCGAAAGGAGCCGAACATGCACAATGTGCAAAATCGTGCATTACTAGCGGTAAACCCATGGGTTTACTAACAGAAAAAGGTGATGTTTTACTTCTAGTTGCAGGAGCCAAAAAGGAGACATTAGCCAATTTGGCCGGTGAAAAAGCCGAAGTAACGGGTAAAAAATCAACCCGGGGTGGAATAACAATGATTGTTGTTTCAGAAGCTAAAAAGTCAGGCTGATTAATTCCTACAACTTAAAATTTTAAACGACCTCCAATTTTAATTATTAAGATTTGGAGGTTGTTTTGTTATGTCCAAACAATAATTTTAAATTATTCCAATAATAATTACAGTCTATAATTACACAAGGATGAGTACACCAAAACAAGTTCAGGTAAAGATTGGTCATAATGGCTACACTACCGAGATCACAGCAGGAAAGCATAATTTATTGGCAGACGAACCGAAAGAGGTTGGAGGAAATGACCTTGGGCCAAATCCTTATTCATTGCTGTTGTCGAGCTTAGGATCTTGCACGGCACTGACGATTAAAATGTATGCCAATAGGAAAGAATGGAAGCTAGAGGAAGTGCTGGTAAGCTTGAGCCATTCGAAAGAGTATGCCAAGGATTGTGACGATTGTGAGCAGAGTAATGCTAAAATTGATTTTATTGAAAGGGAGATCACATTGGTAGGTGATTTGGATGACACACAAAAGGCACGCCTGATGGATATCGCAAACAAATGCCCGGTACACAAAACTTTGCTTGGTAAAATAGAAATAGAAACGACATTAGCCGGCGCATAAAAAAAAGCGAAAAGAATCAACTTTTCGCTTTTTAATTTTTTTATTAAAAACTGTTATACAGTGTAGTTGCTGAGCATTACTGGCATCACCAACATCAAAAGATCTTCATTTTCATCTTGCTCTACTGGTACAATCAGACCCGCCTTGTTGGCTTCAGAAAACTTCATCGTCACTTCTTTAGAGTGAATATTGGCTAACAATTCGATAAGGAATTTTCCGTTAAATCCGATTTCGATATCTTCTCCGTCATGATCGCAAGACAATCTCTCATTTGCTTCATTGGAGAAGTCAAGGTCTTCAGAAGAAACAACCAACTCACTTCCGGTAATTTTTAGTCTCACCTGATGGGTAGTTTTATTGGCGTAAATCGCAATCCTTTTCAACGATCCAAGGAGTTCAACCCTGTTGATGTTCATGTTGTTTTCATTGCCAACAGGAATCACGTTTTCATAGTCTGGATAACGCTCATCGATCAATCGACAAACCATGAAGATATTTCCGAATTTGAAAAATGCATTTGAAACGTTGAATTCTACGTTTACATTGGTGTTTTCTGAAGGTAATGTTGATTTCAACAAGGTAAGTGCCTTTCTAGGCACAATCATAGAGTTGTCACTTTCTGATGCTATATCCACTCTTCTGTAACGAATCAACCTGTGACCATCTGTTGCTACAAAAGTAGTATTGGTATCTGTCAGGTTCATGTAAACCCCTGTCATAGCCGGTCTCAATTCATCATTGCTCGTAGCAAGGATGGTATTGGTAATGGCATTTGCCAATACATCTGAAGAGATGTTAATTGAATTTCCGTCCGATACAGTTGGTACTTTAGGAAAGTCTGTGGCATTTTCTCCTGATAATTTATAACGTCCGTTATCAGAATTGATTTCTATGCTATAAGTATCTTCATCGATGCTAAATGTAACAGGTTGTTCAGGAAGATTGTTGAGGGTCTCCATCAATATTTTTGATGGTACCGCAATGCTGCCATTTTCCTTGGCTTCTACTTCCAGCTCTGTGACCATAGAAGTCTGCAAGTCGGATGCTGTGACAGTTAACGTTCCATTGTTGATTTCGAACAAAAAGTTTTCCAGTATTGGAACTACAGGATTGGTGGTAATCACCCCGTTGATGGCTGCCAGTTCTTTTTTAAGATAAGATGAAGAAACTATAAATTTCATTCTGCCGAATTGTTTTAAGTAAAATTAAAAGATGAAAGACCGATCTCAAGCGTGTTGACAACCGAATCTCAGGGTAACGATAAGTTGGAACATTATGATCCAAAAATATCATTGCGCAAAATAATCATGTTTTAGTGAAAAGACAATGACTATTTGGATATGAATTGGTCTTTTTCGTATAAAATGTTTGTCATCCTTTTTGAGTCAACCACCATCATTTCTTCATTTCGACCTACTAACAAGTAAAAGTTTTGCCCTTCTAAAAGTGGAAAGATCCGAAGGTCTACATCTTTGGATAAGTCTATATCATTGAGTGTTAATTGAGCAATGGGAGCTGTGAGGCTTAAGCTATCGTATTTTGGGTACCTTCCTTTTTCCAGGTAATCATTGATTTGAAAATACTCGTATTGACCCATGTATGTCATGAGTGCAGTAGTATCAAGTTTGTTTACTCCTTCGACCGCAAGAAATTTGTTGTCAAAATAGATCTTGAGCTTTTCGTTTTCATCTAAATAATTTATTTCCAGGCTTTTGAGTGACCGCCAAGTGCTGGAGAATAGCAACCTGTCACGCCATTGATTTTCTGTCAGTTCGAAAATACCTGAGATGTAATTGTTGTAGCCAGGGATTTCAACAAAATAGGCTTGGTCATCTTTCAGGTAAAAGGCATCCTTTTTTGAAGCGCTTCCTCCAGCTATGAACTCCCATTGCGAACCATCATTATACTTCAATAAAACTTTACGACCCTGCTCTTTCAAATCTTTTACAATTTCAGTGTGATTCAATTTGGCTACTTGTCGTTTTACTTTCACTTGCGACAATATGGATTGCATGATGTGAATCATATTGGGGTCAGCGAGGTATTGGTTGTTTAGCGTCCATCCCGTGGCAGTTTTAGTCAGTTCGTTGGTGGAAGTCTGACCTGAAATAGTAACCGATGAAATAGCTGATGTGTCGTTTACAGCAAACATATTCGCATCGAAAGACCGCTGATTTTCTTTTTTACCTGTAAGTGCAATAATCACTGAAACAGCAATCAAGGCTACTAATATGATGGAAAGTTTTGTTGTTTTCTTCATTTGGTGTTGTACCTGTCTGATTGTAAAAAGCCGTGCGTTGTGAGTACAAAAGGCAAATGTAATATTTTCTTTTGCCTTAAATTTATACTGAAAGCTTATTCACATTTCTATTTTGAAATTCTTCGCTTTTTCGCCTTATTAATTTTATGGTTGATATCTGCTTTTGTACCCATAGATGTGGCTATTGAGAATTGACCTTTTACATTTTCGAACTCAGAAGAATCATTATCGGGATAGTTATAGAAGTAATTTACTTTCAATGTGTTCAATTCCTCTTTCCAATCGAGTCGCTCAAAGTTGGTATAAGAATTCATGTTGTTTTCAAGACCATTTTTCAGTTCTTCAACATTGTTTGGCCATCTTCCGTCATGTGTGAATTTGAAGGTTATGAGATCTCTCTGAAGCTTCACGATATCCTGATTGTTGATTGGAATCATGGCACTATTGGTACGAGCCGTTTTAGAGGATTGGCAGCCATATACTGACATCAAAAGTGTAATAATAAGAAAAGCGATTTTGTTATTCATAAAGTTATTTTTTACGTATATGGTGTTTTCAGCAACAATTTAACCAATTTTGTTTTTTACAAAAATCTTTATTCCCGCATGTCATGTCTATTAAATTAAAAGTGTACGAAAAGTGCCTAGAACTGGTCGGTCAAAAAGTGCTGATAGCACAAAAAGCCATGAAAGAGGCTCAGGATTCAGCC
>CAXBNB010000207.1:0-7007 GCA_963976505.1 uncultured Reichenbachiellaceae bacterium | reverse complement strand
GGTATCGTTGGGAGAGCAAATTAGAACAGCATCAATTTCGTCATTGTCGAAGATGACATTGGCATCAGATGAAACAAATGGTACGTTGAATTTTCTAGCAAAGTCTTGACCTTCCTCCGATGGATTTACTGCGGCAATCACCTCAACACCTGCAATTTTTCCTAGAAGGTTTTCTAGGTGAATTTTGCCAATTCTTCCTAGTCCTAGTATTCCTACTTTTACTTTATCCATTTTGTATCTAATATATGACTCTAATAGTTTCTGAAATTGAATCCGTATTGTTCTTTGGTTTCAATTTGTTGGATGCAATATTCAAATTTTACTAAATAAAAAGTGTAACTTTTGGCAATAAAATGGGGCTAATCAATACGCAAATGGATTTGTGTACCTTTTTGAATGATTTAGACACCTGAAATTTTAGAATGAAGAATAAATTGCCAAAGATTATTCAAACAGAGATTACAAAACTTGTACCTAGAAGGTTTGCATTTGATATGATACAATTGAACAAGAATAAAGGAATGAAGCTAACTATTTCAATCCTGTCTGTCATTTTATTTTGCATTGGCATGTTCCAATGCAAGCAAAGTGGCACTGCAGTAAAAGTCCCTAAAAATGTTGACTTCAATTTTGATGTTCGCCCTATCTTGGTGCAGAACTGTTACCTGTGTCATGGTCCTGATCCGAGCAGTAGAAAAGCAGATTTGAGACTTGATACTTTTGAAGGGGCTACAGCCGCTAGAGAAGAAGGGAAGTTTGCCATCGTTCCAGGAAGCATCAGTAAAAGTGAAATGATCAGTCGCATCACCAATCACGATGCGGACATGGTAATGCCGCCACCAGAGTCCAATTTAAAATTAAGCGAATACGAGATAGAAGTCCTCAAAAAATGGATTGATCAGGGGGCAGAATGGAAGGTACATTGGGCATTTAATCAACCGGAATTTATAGAACCTGAAAAGTATGGTTCAGGTGAGTCTGCAAATGAAATTGATGACTATGTATTGGAAAAATTGGAAAACAAAGGACTAAGTCCTGCTCCATTGGCCAATAAAAATGCACTGATTCGACGGGTTTCTTATATCCTTACAGGTCTTCCTCCAACTAAAGAAGAACTGACTCGGTTTGCAAATGATGACAGCCCAGAAGCCTATGAGAAAATAGTAGATCAATACCTTGAATCTGGCACCTTTGGAGAAAGATGGGCACGGCATTGGATGGATATAGTAAGGTATGCCGAAACAAAAGGACATGAATTTGATTACCCTATTACAGGCGCATCGCAATACAGAGACTACCTTATCCGAGCATTCAATCAAGACTTGCCCTACGACCAATTGGTCAAAGAGCATTTGGCTGGGGATTTATTGGATTCAGTGAGGTGGAATGCAGAATCTGGTATCAATGAATCCAAGCTGGGTACCGCTTTTTATGCACTCGGAGAGGGTACGCATAGCCCTGTTGACATCAGAAAGGATGAAGCCGACAGAATAGACAACATGATTGATGTGACTACCAAAACATTTCAGGGGCTTACAGTTTCGTGTGCCAGGTGTCATGACCATAAGTTTGATCCGATACCTACAGCCGACTATTATGCGCTGTATGGCGTAATGGAAAGCAGCAGGTTTTCTCTCAACCCATCCAACCTTACTTATGACAAAGTAAAAAGCCTTGACGAAATTGAAACACTCAAGAGTGGCATAAGAAACCTAATCGCCGATAAGTGGTCTGCTAATGAAGTAGAGCTTTCATCGGCCAGCCCAGCAACAACAGGAAAATCTAGTAAAGAACCTGAACAGGATTTTAAAGTACTCGGTGACTTTAGAGGTCAGGATTTGAATGGCTGGAGAAGTGATGGATTGGCTTTTGGTCAGGAAACTACTTTAGGAAGACCGGAATTTGATGCCGAAGGGAAGAAGCTTTTAGGACTTGAAACAGGAAAGGCATCTAGCAGACAATTGTCAAAAGGAGTGTTTGGAGCCTTACGCTCACCTAATTTCACTATAGACTCAGATTTTATAGGCGTACATGCCTTAGGAGAAAAGGCCATTGTAAGAATCATCGTGGACAATTTCCAATTGATTCAAAATCCTATCTATGGAGGCTTAGAACATAAAATTAATTCTGAGGAATGGAAAGAATACAGCTTCAATGTTTCGGCATGGAAAGGGCATAAGGCCTATGTAGAATTTATGCCAGGTGAATACAATAGACACCGTTACAACTTTTCTAAAGATGCTTTTTTAGACGTAGAATATGCCATTGCATACAATGGAGAATGGCCGGAACAAATCCGAAATGCTAAAATTGATCGGGATAATGGCAGCATTGACGATTGGGTTTCAGGCAATGTGTCACCTGGGTTGGTACAAAATATCAACGACCTTATCAAGAACAAAAAACTTAACAGCGAATTTGACGATGTGAGTCATCTGCTAGAACAATACCAAGAATTAGCTGAAAATCTAATCGATTCCACCTTTTTCATAGGAATAAATGAAGGTTTTGGAATAGCTAGTCATGTATTCAATAGAGGGAGTTATCAGGATTTATCCGAAGAGTCTGTACCAAGAGGATTTTTATCCATCCTCCCAGTGAACAAAGAACCCGTCAAGTCCAAGAGTAGTGGACGATTGGAAGTAGCACGACAAATTCTGGACAAAGACAATCCACTCACTTCAAGGATAATGGTAAACAGAATCTGGCACCACCTATTTGGTAAGGGAATCGTAGCAACGGTAGATAATTTCGGGTTGCAAGGAAAACTGCCAACCCATCCTGAATTACTCGATTACTTAGCGATTAAATTTCAAAATGAAAACTGGTCAATGAAGGGCATGATCAAATACATCGTGATGTCCAATACCTTTAGGAGATCGACAGTGAGCAGTGAAGAAAATGTGGCAAAAGTAGATCCCACCAATGCATTGCTTTCTCATTTTCCTATTAGAAGGTTAGAGTCAGAAGCGATATGGGACGGAGTATTGTCTGTTTCTGGAAATCTAAATCTTGAAATGTATGGTGATCCTGTTCCTGTTTACCTCACTGATTTTATGCAGGGCAGGGGAAGACCTGGAAAATCGGGACCTTTAGATGGCGATGGACGAAGAAGCATCTATCAAGCGGTGCGTCGCAATTTCTTGCAACCGATGATGTTGACATTTGACAGGCCTATTCCTTTTTCCACATTTGGCAATAGAAATGTCACCAATGTACCTGCACAGTCCTTGATTTTAATGAACGATCCTTTTATTGTTCATCAGGCAGAAGTAATGGCAAAAGAAGTGCTTAGCCATGAAAAATTAAATCAAGAAGAACGACTTAAGTATATATATACCAAGACTTTATCAAGAGAACCAAGTCAAGAAGAAATAGATCAGGCAAATACATTTATCAAGATGTTGGCTCAATCTTATGAGCTCAAAGAAGAGGATATTGCCACCAATGTTGATGTGTGGAAAGATTACTGCCACTCAGTTTTTAACCTTAAAGAATTCATTTATTTAATCTAATGGGAAAAAATCATATAATACACAATCCAGTATCGCGTCGGGAAATGCTTAGCATCTGTAAAGGTGGATTTGGATCGTTGGCTTTTGCGAGTTTGTTTGGAGGCGTTCAAACTGCTTGTAAACAACTCGATGATCCTAAGTCAATATTGACTCAGCTAACTCAGACGCCTCACTATGTACCGAAAGCAAAGAATGTCATATTCTTGTACATGGATGGTGGCGTATCTCAAGTTGATTCATTTGATCCAAAACCAAGACTAGACAGGGAAAATGGCGAAGATCCAAAAAAGAAATTCAAAGTTGACAACACCCAATTCGACAATGTAGGTAAGATTCTTAAAAGTCCATGGTCGTTTAAACAATATGGAGAATGTGGGATGCCTGTCAGCGAGCTGTTTCCTCATATTGCTACCTGTGTAGATGATTTGGCTTTGATTAGGTCTATGGTTTCTGAATTCCCAGAGCATACCAATGCCAATTATTTCTTACATACTGGCAGTGGCATTCAAGGTCGACCCAGTATGGGTGCTTGGGTGACTTATGGCCTTGGCAGTGAAAACAACAACCTCCCGGGTTATGTGGTGCTAGATGGTGGCTTGATACCTCCAGGAGGTTTGGACAATTTTAAAAGTGGCTTTTTGCCAGCATCTTATCAGGCTTCTATTCTAAAATCTGGCCCTGTGCCTTTGGCCAACATCAACCCATTGGAAGCAAAAGAAGGGCTGCAAAATCAAAAGCTTGATTTCATCAAACAAATGGATCAAAGTCTAATGGGAAGTTTGGGGCACGCCGATGCAGTAGAGTCTGCTATTTCCAACTATGAATTGGCTTACCAAATGCAGTCTTCTATTCCCGAATTGACTGAGTTTTCAAGTGAAACAAAGGCCACACAAAAACTGTATGGAATGGATTCGGATGATCCACACAAACGTGGTTATGCAAGACAATGTCTTTTAGCCAGACGGTTGATCGAACGAGGAGTGAGGTTCGTGGAATTGACTTGCCCAAATGTGGGTAGAGACCGATGGGATCAGCATAACAACTTAAAAGACGGCCATGAAAGAAATGCGCATGCTGTGGATCAACCGATTGCCGGATTGATTAAAGATTTGAAAGTAAGGGGATTGCTGGAAGAAACGCTCATCGTATGGACAGGAGAGTTTGGACGTACTCCATTTGCTCAGGGATCGAACGGACGTGACCATAATCCATCTGCTTTTAGCATGTGGATGGCTGGTGCCGGCATCAAAGGTGGTACCATCTATGGCAAAACCGATGATTATGGATATAGGGTAATAGAAAACGAAACCAGTGTACACGATGTGCATGCGACCATGCTGCACATGTTGGGCGTAAACCATGAAAGGCTCAGGTTTAGATTTGGTGGTCGGGATATCCGACTGACCGATGTACATGGCCATATCATCAAAGACATTCTTGCCTAAAAGCATATACAATTAGAAATCAACTATTTAAACATAAGAATATGAATAATTTTAAGAAAGTAATCCTGACAGTGCTGTGTTTTTGCCTTGGGGCAGGATTTTCTCTCTATGCAGGTATTAAAAAAGACAAGACCATTACCCATTCTGTTTTTATAGCAGGGCCACAGTTTACGGGCATTATTGACGAAGAAGGAAACGTTGTATGGGATTCGGGAAGAAATGGAGCCAGAGATGGTTATGTTTTGCCAAATGGAAACATCTTGATCTGTTGGGGTGATGAGGTGAAGGAGTTTGACAAGGATAAAAACGTGGTATTCAGTTTCAAAAGTAAGAACACCACCAAAACGGAACTGGGAACTGCGGTAAGGCTTGAAAACGGCAATACTTTGATCACTGAATCAAATAGTGAGCCTAAGCTCCTGGAAGTAGATCCATCAGGCAACATAGTAGTATCGGTACCATTGCAACCCGATACCGATAACGTACACATGCAAACACGTATGGCACGTAAATTACCGAATGGCAACTACCTAGTGCCTCATCTATTGGCATTTGCCGTGAAGGAATATACGCCCTCTGGCGAAGTGGTCAATGTTTTCAAAACAGATAGACCTGAACTGGGAGGTAGGGAAGCTGAAAACTGGCCATTTACTGCCATAAGGTTAAAAAATGGGAATACAGTGATCAATTTGACGCATGGCAACAAAACGATCGAAGTAAACAAAAAAGGAGATATCGTATGGAAGGTATCCAATGAAGATTTTGAAGGAAATCCTTTTCAAGATCCATGTGGAGCACAACGACTGCCGAATGGAAATACGGTAATTGCCAGCTATGCTGCTAAAGAAGGTATCAAATTGTTTGAAGTAAACCGTAAGAAAGAAATGGTATGGAAATACGAAGGCTATAAGGTTCATGATTTCCAAATCCTCACCACTAATGGCGTACCTGTGAAAGGTACCCCAATGAAATAAGCCAATCACCAATAATTTTCTGTTCTCTTCTCAAAGCAATGCTTTTTTAGGAGAACAGAATTACTGAATTAATTAGCATTTTTAACGCCAATGTTGTGTTTTCGCATGTCGATGTTTGTGTCTTCACAAACATACAATTGGATACCCGTTAGTGACGACAAAACGGGGGCAAGGTTTTCTTATTTGAGGTTTCCTTTTGAAGGAACATAAAACCGGTGGCGGAATTTTCTTGTTTGTGGAGACCTTCTTAATGGGCAAACCACCGCCATTTTTTGGTGTCTTGACAAACATTCATAATTATCATTGTCGTTTATGTCCGAACAGTGCCATAGTGCCATTGTTTGTGTCTCCACAAACAAACAAATGGATACCCGCTTGTGAGGACCTGTCAGCCGAACAGGTAGGCACAAAACGGGGGCATGGTTTTCTTATTTGAAGTTCCCGTTTTTGGAGATCTGCTTATCAGACAGGGCATGAAGAAAACGGAATCATAAATTTATGATTAAGAGAATATGAATCATTTATCATTTTAATGGAAATTCAACGCTTAAATCATCACTTTTGAAGATAGAATATTTTCAATGCTAGTATGATGAGATGGTTGATGGTCGGATGGCTCCTAATGGGCACTTATGGTGCATTTGGCCAACAATATACTGCTGACATACAGAACCTCACAGTCGATAATGGTTTGCCTGATAATTCCGTCAATTGTTTTTATCAGGATCAAATGGGATTTATCTGGATCGGCAACCAAACTGGTATTACCCGATACGATGGACATAGTTTCAAGCATTTTCCAATTGAAGGTGATCAGCTAGAAACATACCCCTCAGTGAAAATAATCGGTGATGCGCAGCAACTCCTCATTGCCACCAGTGGAGCAGGACTCTATCAATTGAACCTCCAAACCCACGAACTAAGGCAGTACCCTACTGAAGTGGAAAGTATCGGATATGGAAAAAACGTAAAAGATGTCTTTCAAGCGAAGGACAAAAGTATTTGGTTGACTACTGAATTAGGTGTTTACAGAAAAAAAAGGTCAGATCAATATTTTCAAAACATACGCCTGA
>CAXBNB010000206.1:0-7015 GCA_963976505.1 uncultured Reichenbachiellaceae bacterium | reverse complement strand
TATGTTGGATCGGCTCATGCTCGGAACTACGCCATAAACCAATACTGTTCTTAGAATTGACCACTCTGCTTTACTTTGCTTTACAATCTCTTCAGCATCTAGCTTGCTCTCTCCATAAAAGCTAATCGGATTTGCAATGTCGTCCTCAAGATAGGGGCCACTTTCACCATCAAAAATGAAGTCTGTAGATAGGTGGACTAAAAAAGCATTATTGTTTTCACATGCTTCTACAAGATACCTCACTGCATCTACATTCAACTTTCGGCATGCCTCTTTTTCTGTTTCGCACTGATCTACATTGGTCATAGCAGCCGTATTCACTACCACATCGGGTTGGTGATGTCCAATAATTTCATCTACTTCTACCTGGTTGGTGATGTCCAGTTTTTGATAAGTGTAGTTGGAATCTAAGTTTTTGGTTCTATCTGATCCTAATCCCGTTGCTATTACCTTTTCATCCTTAGTCAATAAAAGGCTAACTAATTTTTGCCCCAGCAAGCCATTGGAACCTGTTATTAATATTTTCATTTAATGAAATTGTTAAATCTTATCCATATTCGATGCAGTGGCAAATAAAGTATGATTTTTTATTTAATTTAGAACATTAATAGAAATAACTCAACGAATTGGAAGAACAAAAAAAAATAGAAGTTGTTGACAGAACAGGTAAACCCGAAAATCCTGATGATATTTCCTTGTTTCAACAAATACTTCTATGGCTTTCTATTTATGTGGTCATAGAATTGTATGTCAGCTCTATCCTTACCTATCCCGATAGGCTGAAAGAAATACTCGAGTTAGTTGACTTTGCCATTTGCATGCTCTTTCTCTATGATTTTACTTCAGGGATTATTAAAGCCGAAAATAAGTGGAAATATTTCAAAATACACTGGATAGATTTGATTTCTTCAATTCCTACTGTAGATATCTTGAGGGCAGGTAGGCTTGTGCGCGTCATTCGAATACTGAGGGTATTGCGCTCTGCCAAGTATGTCTTTACATTTTTCAGCAGGCAAAATTCACTCAACTCATTTAAAAACCTTATCATATTAAGTTGTGGCATTATCCTGCTGTTTACTTTAAGTTTTCACCACCTCGAAAAAAATGTAAACCCGCACATCAATTCAATTGGCGACTCGCTGTGGTGGACTACAATTACCACTATTACAGTAGGGTTTTTACAAGATATCCCTCCAATGACCCCAGAGGGAAAGTTTTTATCCGTGGCTCTTATTCTGTTAGGAATGGTCATGTTTAGTACACTCACCGGTACTATCACAGATTTCTTTATTGAAGATGAAGATATTGTTGTAAAATTGAATGAAATGACTACCAAAGTCGAGAGCCTTGAATCAAAAATTGATTCAATAAACGACAAACTAGATAAGCTAAATAAAGGCTAATCCCTTTTAACTGCGTTTAAACACGTTATCGATATGGCGCAATATGACTTGTTTGAAAAAAAATCTAGCAGTAGTTCTTTAGATATAGATGCCTACCTCAAGCGAATAAAATGCAACCGAGAGTATAAGCCTTCACTCAAGTTTTTGAGGCAAATCCATCGAAACCACCAATTTAATATTCCATTTGAAAATCTCGATATCCATATTGGAAATCAAATCATACTTGATGTAAACAAGGTTTTTGATAAAATAGTCAATCGAAAAAGAGGAGGTTTTTGCTATGAGCTAAATGGATTGTTTTACCACTTACTTATTGGGTTGGGGTTTCAGACTAAGATTATATCTGCAAGTCCCTATTCTGAAAATGGGCTGCTAGGGCAAGAGTTTGATCATTTATTGATCATGGTTTATCTCGATGATAAACAATGGTTGGTTGATGTCGGGTTTGGAAGCTCCTTCCTATCCCCTTTAGAGTTTGTTCCGGGAAAAGTACAAATGGACTACAACAGGTATTTTAGAATTGATGATTTATCCGATGGAAACTTTGTGCTGCAAAGTTCCAATGACTCATTTTCGTACAAAAAGGAATACGTTTTTTCTAAAAAACAGCATCAGTTTGTAGAGTTTATCGCGATGTGTCAGTATCACCAGACAAGTCCAAAGTCTATTTTTACACAAAAAAAGGTCATAACTCAACCAACCATTGACGGTCGATTGACGCTCTCCGACTCTAAATTTATCATAACGAAAATGGGAAAAAAAGAAGAATTCCCTATTTTAAACAATGACGAATTTCTTGTCAAGCTGTGGGAGCATTTTAATATCAAATTGAGGAAACACCAATAATCCCTTATACCAAAGCTTCAAATAGTATTTCTGCAGGGTGCTTTGAGTTTCTCCCAGTGCCATCATGGATTTGATGGCGACAGCTCGTACCTGGTGCGGCTATTATTGTATCTTCAGTAGTACTTCTTACAGAAGGAAATAAAACCAGTTCCCCGATTTTCATTGAAACATCATAGTGCTCTTTTTCATAACCAAATGAGCCTGCCATACCACAGCAACCCGATGGAATCATTTGCACAGTATAATTTTCAGGGATGGACAATGCTTTTTTCAAAGTAACTACAGATGAAAGCGCCTTTTGATGGCAATGACCATGAGCTCTTACCAGTTTTTCCTCTGCCTTAAATGAGGTGCTTTTGATATTTCCTTTTTCAAATTCTTGTGTGATAAACTCTTCAAAGGTCAGGATGTTTTCCGCAAGTTTCATTGATTTTTCCTTCAATTCTGCATCACATAAATCCGGATATTCATCTTTCAAAGTTAAAATAGCCGAAGGCTCAATTCCGATGAGCGGAGTTTCTTCAGTAATTAATCCTGACAGGGCTTTGATGTTTTTATTGATCACAGGAATGGCCTCTTTCAACATGCCTTTCGATATAAAAGTACGGCAACTTTCGTCGTGTTCCGGAATCACCACATTGTAATTCAACTTATCAAGTAGCTGTATCACTTTTTTGCCAATTTCAACATCCTGAAAGTTGGTAAACTCATCGGCAAACAAATAGACTATTTGGGCATCCTTTGACGCGGAACTTTTGAATGATTTTTTATACCACTTCTTTAGTGTCTGTTTTGGCATTCTGGGCATTGGCCTTTCTTCAGCTATTCCCATAAAAGACTTGAATAATTTGCCCATTACAGCATTGCCCACCATGAAGTTGTATGCCGGAGGAAAAATGGAGGCCATCTTCATATTTTGGTTGAATCGACCGGTTAGCTTGGTTTTCAACGGAATGCCATGTACATCAAAATAATTTTGTTGGAATTCTGCCTTCAACCTTGCCATGTCCACATTAGATGGACATTCGGATTTACATCCTTTGCAAGACAAGCACAAGTCCATGACCTCTTTGATTTCCTCACTGTCAAACTTGTTGGCTTTTTCAGAATTGGTAAGGATTTCCCTTAGGATATTTGCCCTAGATCGGGTAGTGTCCTTTTCATTTCGGGTAGCCATAAAGCTGGGACACATCGTTCCTCCACTCATTGGCGATTTTCTGCAATCACCTGAACCGTTGCAAAGCTCTGCCGAGCGGAGTACTCCCTGATTTTTACTCCAGTCAAAATAGGTTTCTATTTCTGGTTCTACCCTGTCGGCTTCATACCGCAGGTTCGAATCCATCGGAGGAGTGTTGGTGATTTTTCCGGGATTAAATATCCCTTTAGGATCCCATGTGTTTTTCAGGTCTTCGAGCAGCTGGTAGTTGCTCTCCCCGATCATAGTTTTGATAAACTCACCCCTCAGGCGACCATCTCCATGCTCTCCACTCAATGAGCCTTTGTATTTTTTGACCAAATGCGCTATTTCAGTCGCAATCGTTCTGTATTGTTCATGCCCTTCTTTTGTTTTCAAATTGATGATAGGGCGCAAGTGAAGCTCTCCAGAACCAGCATGCGCATAGTGCACACAACTCATGTTGTGCTTTTTTAAAATCTCATTGAAATCAATAATATACTGTGGAAGGTCCTGCACATCTACGGCTGTGTCTTCAATGACCGGTGCAGCTTTGGCATCTCCTGGTATGTTGGAAAGCAAGCCCAAACCTGCCTTTCTCAGGTTCCAAACTTTTCCTACATCCTCACCGGTAACTATGGGATAATGGTAACCCAAACTTTCCTTCTTCAATTCAGCAATAAGTGCGTTGCACTTTCTATCTAGTTCTTCTTCATTTTCAGCAACCAGTTCTACAACCAAAATAGCCCCAGGGTCACCCTGAACAAAAAATCTGTTTTTCTGTTGTTCGGTATTCTTCTTGGTACATTCAAGAATGTAATGGTCCATCAATTCACTGGCGTGTGGTCCGTATTTTAAACCAACCAAATTGGCACGCAATGATTCGTTGACATCCTCGCAATGGATGCAAACCAAAGCTTTGTGCTTTGGAGGCAAAGGAATGGTATTGAGTTTAATTTCAGTTATGAACATCAAAGTCCCCTCTGATCCAGCTATCAACTTGCAAAAATTAAAATCTTCTCCTTGTTGATTAAAAGGCTTATTGTTTGCCAACATGTCTATGGCATAGCCTGTGTTTCTTCTTTCAATCGAAGGTTTAGGAAACTCTCTTTTTATATTTTCAACATTTTCTGAAGAAGAAAGCATTTCATTGATCGACTTATAAATGCTCGCTTCAAGTTCCGAATCCGATTGCATTGCCTCCAGAAAACCTTCACCCGACATTGACTTAAATGAAGTATACGTGCCATCTGAAAGAAATCCTTTTACTTCCAATAGGTGATCTCTTGTGCTTCCATAAACCACGGAATTTGATCCACAGGAATTGTTACCTACCATGCCACCGATCATCGCTCGGTTGGCAGTAGATGTTTCCGGACCAAAATACCTGCTGTATTCTTTGAGATGTCTATTGAGGTCGTCACGGATTACGCCTGGTTGAACCCGAACCCAATTTTCTGATTCGTTTACTTCAAGTACCTGACTGTAATACTTTGATACATCAACTACGATCCCTCCTCCAACTACTTGACCTGCCAGTGAAGTACCTGCAGTTCTTGGAATGAGCGAAGTACCATTTTTATTAGCAAAGGTTATCAAGAGTTTAATATCCGAATCGTCCTTTGGCATTGCCACCGCCAATGGCATTTCTCTATACGCCGATGCATCTGTAGCATATAGTTTGCGCATGGTTTCGTCAAAAAACAACTCGCCTTTTAAGTCATTTTGTAGTTCTATCAGTTCTCTTTTCATCGCAGCGCAAAATTAGAAAAAATAAAATGTCTTCATTCTATAAAAGTCGAATTCCATTTTGATGAATAAAGCTACTTGAATAATAGTAACGCGATAAGCTTTCATGCCATGGAGTCAATTCCCTCCATAACCTTACTACAGGGAAGGTACCATTGCTACACTGTACTTGTCAGGTAGAAATCTTGCTTTTTCAGACTTTAAAAAAGATTTTTTCTTCGAAATGAAAAGGAATTACCCATTGACGGCTTCTACATTTTCCACTTCAGGAATCATTCTTTTCAGTAGGTTTTCGATACCGGCTTTCAGTGTCAGCGTAGAAGATGGGCATCCGCTACATGAACCTTGCAACACCACTTTTACAGTACCTTCCTCGAATGACTCAAAGGCAATAGCACCACCATCACTCTCAACTGCAGGTTTGATGTATTCGTCCAGCACGTTTTTAATATTGGTTACAATGTCTGAATCCGGTGTAACTTGAACCACTTCGGGCTTGATATGTTCTTTAACAACAGATTTACCTGATTCCAAGTAATCCTTGATGTGTTGTTTCAATCCTTCTTTTACTTCTTCCCATTCTGTGTTTTCAGCCTTCGATACTGTCACAAAGTTGCTCATAAAGAACACCCCATTCACAAATGGGTAGGTGAAAAGCTCCTGAGCCAATTCTGAATTTGAAGCACTTTCTATATTCTGATAATCGTAATATTCACCAGCAGGAAGCAACATAGAATTTGCCACGAACTTCAGTGAATTTGGATTCGGATTGGATTCGAAATATATACTAAAAGGGTTTTTTGCTGTTTGACTTTCCATTGATATAAAATTTTTGCTGTGCAAAGTTACATGGAATCCTTGAGATAATTACACTCAAAACTGCGCTTACTCACAGCAAGTGAAATCATTGACATGGTTTCCTGATTAAAACTCTATCTATTACGGATTCTTAAACATGCAGTTTGAATAAACCCTTCTTTTATTAATAGGTGGGTTTCATTACTTGAATCAAACATATTTTTTCAATTCTCCCTCGGATTTGGCAATGATGGTAGAAACTGTGGCATCTCCTGTAATATTCACCACCGTACGACACATGTCCAGAATCCTATCTACCGGAAAAATTATGGCAACCCAAGCAGGGTTCAGTCCTACCGACTGAAGCACGATGATCATCATCACCAATCCAGCACTTGGAGTAGCTGCTGCTCCTATGGATGCCAAAGTTGCAGTGAGTACGATGGTCATTTGCTGAGCAAAGGTTAAATCTACCATATGCAATTGTGCAAGAAATACAACCGCTACTGCCTGATACAAACTCGTGCCGTCCATATTGACAGTAGCTCCGATAGGCAAGACGAAACTGGACACATTCTTAGAAACACCCATATTGTCTTCAATACACTCCATGGTTACAGGCAATGTTGCTGCACTGGAGCTGGTAGAAAAAGCCAAAAATTGGGCAGGGCTTATGTTTTTGAAAAATTCCTTATAGCTCAGTTTGCGAACAAAAATCTTAATAACCAGTGGGTAAAAAATAAAAACCATAAAGAACAAGCCCAACACAAGCGTAATGGAATATGATCCTAAACCTATAAATATTTCCAACACTTCTCCAGGCGTATCTGCCATTTTAGCAATTACTCCGGCGAGTAGTGCAAAAACGAAAAATGGAGATGCCTTCATGACAAGGTCAACCATTTTTAGAAATATCTGATTGATCGCATTGATAAAATCTGTAACGGGAGCAACTGTTGCCGATGGTAACAATACCAACACTACCCCGAAAAAAATGGCAAAAAAGATGACCTGCAGCATCAACTTGTTATCGGAAATTGAGAGG
>CAXBNB010000205.1:0-7056 GCA_963976505.1 uncultured Reichenbachiellaceae bacterium | reverse complement strand
CATTTTGATCAACGAGTTTTTGGAAGGAGATTTATTAAGTGGAATAGGTCGTGCCTATGGATTAGAGTTTTCGGTCAAAAAGAAAGTCGGAAAAGTCAATGGATGGGTAAGTTATACCCTTGCCAAAACAGAGCTTCAAGTTGATGGAATCAACAACGGCAACTGGTACCCTACAAGATACGATCAAAGACACAATTTAAAAGTTACGTCATTTTATGAAACTTCAGGACGATGGTCGTTTTCTTCTACGTTCACACTGGTCACTGGAACACCAACTACATTTCCATCCGACAGGATCGAAGTGCAAGGAATCGTCATACCATACAATGCCGATGGTTCAAGAAACAACATAAGGATTGCTTCCTACCATAGACTAGACTTGTCAGCCACTCTAGAAGGCAAGAAAATGAGAAAAGGCAAACCCAGAAAGAATGAAAGTTTTTGGGTATTCTCCGTTTACAATGCTTACGGGCGTAAAAATCCATTCTCAATATATTTCACTCAGGAAGATACACGACGGGCACTCGGACAAGCTGTCACCACAGAAGCCAGACAGGTCTCCATTCTTGGCTCTTTGATTCCTTCAATATCCTACAATTTCAAATTCTAGAAAAAATGAAAAAGCAATTTATATTCTCCATATTTTCTTTAACAGCACTTTTCATCTCTTGTGACGACAAAATAGACATTGGCCTTCCCGATTCGGATGCAGTGATAGTCGTAGATGCATGGCTCAACAACCTACCAGAGAATCAGAATATAGTCCTCATGTGGAGTCAGAACTATTTTGACACGAATGAACCGACTGGAATTACCGACGCACAGGTAACAGTAACCGATGGAATGGAAACTTTTGAATTTATTCATTCTGAACAAGGAAAATATACATGGACCCCACCATCAGGAAAGGGGTTTGGCACTATTGGCTCAGAATATACCTTGACCATAAATATTGATGGAGAAGAGTTTACATCTGTGACTCAAATGAAACAAGCACCTACTGTTGATAGTGTTACTTTTAAATTCGAGCCAGAAGATACTTTTTTTCCTGACAGCTATTTAGGAGAATTTTGGTCCAGAGACATAAAAGGAGAAGGCAATACCTACTGGATAAAGTCTTATAAAAATGGAGAATTGCTGAGCAAACCTTCTGAGATGAATATTGCTTACGATGCAGGATTCAACAAAGGAGGAGGGCTGGACAATTTAATTTTTATTCCTCCGATCAGAGATGCTGTCAATCCTCTTGATGAAGATGAAAATGACGAACTCATTTCTCCATTCAAAGATGGGGATGAATTGCTTGTGGAAATTCATTCAATCAGTGAGGATGCATTCAACTTTCTAACAAACGTTCGAGTTCAAACAGATCGGCCAGGCGGTTTTGCAGAGTTATTTGCTCAGCCTTTGTCCAATGTGCCCACAAATATTGAAAGTACCAACCCGAATGCTTCCAAGGTCGCTCAAGGGTTTTTCAATGTAGCAGCAATAAAATCAAATAAAGCTACTTTGGATATCAGCAAAGTGCCCAAAGGGAATTGATTGGAACTTTAGTAAACTTCTAAAGTTTTCTAAAGCTAATACTCTGGAATGACTCAGCATTCAATTGTGATTATAGGAGTCATTGCATAGTTTTGCGATTCAATTTTTTGAAGCAGCAATATGGCCATCAACAGCAAATTATTCAATACCATTTTTCAGGAAAGCATAGACACCTATCATGTTACGGATGACATAAATACTCCTTGTCCTAATCCGTATGAAAAAGGAAGTATTGAGCAAATTCTTTTTGCTAAAAACTGGGTAGACACTGTCCAATGGCACATGGAAGACCTCATCAGAGTGGTGGATATCAACCCTGTTGATGCTTTGAAAATCAAGCGTGATATTGATGCATCCAATCAAGTAAGAACAGATACAGTAGAGGAATTCGAAGATTTTCTTTTTACACAATTTAGCCATGTGAAAATATCACCTGATGCGCGAGTGAATACCGAAACTCCGGGATGGGCGATGGACAGACTTTCCATTCTCAATTTAAAATTGTACCACTTCAGAGAAGAGCTAAATAGAGCAGGAATAAGCCCAGAGCATTTTGAAAAATGCAAGAAGAAAGTGGATGTATTGGAAGAACAATACAAAGACCTTTCCAATGCGATTGATGCTTTATTAGAAGAAATAGCTACAGGAAAATGCGAAATCAAAGTCTATCGTCAAATGAAAATGTACAACGACGAAGAGCTAAATCCTATGTTGAGGAAGAAGTAGGCAAAGTGACAAAGCAAATTAGCCTTAGACTTGAATTAATGGTTTCTCAAGGTGGTCAGTAAGAGTTATCCGTCATCGCGAGGAGGAACGACGAAGCGATCCTTCACTTACAACCATCGAGGTATTCCCAACAGATTGCTTCACTACGTTCGCAATGACGTGGAGTCCTTGGCTGTTGTTTTTCATACTGATTGACCTTAATTTTAGTCTATGGAAAGAGGTGGGTGCATCTATATTCTAACCAACAAAAACAAAAAAGTTCTCTATACCGGAGTGACATCTGATTTGCAATCTCGAGTGTATGAACATAAAACCAGAGTCCATCCAAAAAGTTTTACTGCAAAATACAATGTTGATTGGTTGGTCTATTACGAAACTTTCCATTCTATCGAAGAGGCAATTGACAGAGAAAAACAATTGAAAGCAGGGTCGAGAAAGAAAAAATTAGACTTGATCAATAGTTTCAATCCAGACTGGAAAGATTTGTATGAAGACATCTTAAAGTGGTAAAATAAGAATTACCCGTCATCGCGAGGAGCTACGACGAAGCGATCTTTCACTAATAAATAACGAGGTATTCCCAACAGATTGCTTCACTACGTTCGCAATGACGTGGACCCGAAAGCGTCTTTAAATCATTCTATTTCACTCAACACCTCTATCCCGCGATCAATAGAATGAACCCCAGAGATAATCAATAGAAGCTTGTCCTTTATTTCTTTGAGACTACATGTTTTGCTGTGTTGTTGAACGTACTGCAAGATTCTCCCAAACTTGTCTGAATTGAAATATTCCTGATTGTCAGAAGGAAGGAAATTACACTTCATCTTACCGTTCTTCAAACTCAATTTTTCAAAACCTAGCGATATTGCAAACCACCTCAAACGTACAGTTTTAAACAAATCCTGAACTTCTGCTGGCAGTTTACCAAAACGGTCTTCAACAGATCGAATAAATTTATCCAGCTCCTTCTGTTCTTTGATATTGTCAATTTGTGTATATAAACTCAATCGCTCTGTAATGTTTTTCACATAATCCTCAGGGATCAAGATTTCCAAATCCGTTTCAATGATACAATCTCTTACGAGGGCTTTGGTTTGACTGGCCAATTCATTCTCAAAAAGCGCTTTGTATTCATTTTCCTTCAAATCCTGAATGGCCTCATCCAAAATCTTATGGTACATGTCAAAACCAATATCAGAAATAAATCCACTTTGTTCGCCACCCAATAGATTTCCTGCTCCCCTGATGTCCAAATCCCTCATCGCCACTTTGAAGCCATCACCTAAATCCGAAAACTCTTCCAGGGCACTCAGCCTTTTTCTGGCATCTGCTGACAGCTTAGAAGTCGGTGGGGTAAACAGGTAACAAAATGCCTTTTTGTTGGATCTACCAACTCGCCCCCTCATTTGATGGAGGTCTGACAATCCGAAATTCTGAGCGCTGTTGATGATGATGGTATTGGCATTGGGAATATCCAATCCTGACTCGATAATATTAGTTGAAACCAAAACATCATATTCACCTTCAATGAACTTCATCATCGTTTTTTCCAGTTTAGCCCCATCCATTTGACCATGTGCTACGCCAATTCTGGCATCTGGCACGAGGCGGTATATTATGTTGGCTATGCCGTCAATATCTGCCACCCTGTTGTGCACAAAGAAAACCTGACCTCCTCTGCGCAACTCAAAACTGATCGCATCTCGGGTGATCTCTTCATTGAACACCTGCAATTCTGTGGTAACAGGTTGTCGGTTTGGTGGAGGGGTAGAAATAATACTCAGATCTCTAGCTCCCATCAGAGAAAAGTGCAGGGTTCTTGGAATTGGTGTTGCTGTCAGGGTTAGCGTATCGACATTTACCTTTATCTCTTTGAGTTTGTCTTTGACCTTTACTCCAAACTTTTGCTCTTCATCGATCACTAATAAGCCCAAGTCTTGAAACTGCACATCCTTATTGGCAATTCGGTGTGTACCAATCAGTATGTCCAGCTTTTTCTCCTTCACTTTTCCTAAAATATCTTTGATCTCCTTGGTAGTTCTAAACCTATTGACATAATCAATCTCCACAGGAAATCCAGCCAGCCTTTCTTTAAAAGTTCGGTAGTGCTGCATGGCAAGAATAGTGGTAGGAACAAGTATTGCTACTTGTTTTCCATTCACCACAGCCTTGAATGCCGCTCTGATCGCTACTTCTGTTTTTCCAAAACCCACATCCCCACAAACCAACCTGTCCATTGGGTGCGGTTTTTCCATGTCTTCTTTTACACTTTCTGAGGCAGACGCCTGATCCGGAGTGTCTTCATAGATAAAAGACGTTTCCAATTCTGCCTGCAAATAACTGTCAGGCTCAAAAGCAAATCCAGGAGCAGCTTTTCTTTTGGCATATAAAGCGATCAGGTCTTTGGCAATGTCTTGTACATTCTTCTTGACCCTTTTCTTTTTGTTTTCCCACTCTGGTGACCCAAGCTTATTTACTATGGGGGCTTCAGTGTCCTTGCCGCTGTATTTGGAAATTTTATGCAATGCATGAATACTGATGTACAGTAAGTCATTGTCCCTATACACCAGCCTGATGGCTTCCTGTTTGTTGCCGTTTACATCGATGGTGTCCATCCCAGCGAAACGACCAATACCATGATCGATATGCACCACAAAATCTCCTGTGGACAAAGTCCTCAGTTCCTTGAGGGTAAGTGCTTTTGATTTGGAATGCTTCTTTCGAATCTTATACCTGTGAAACCTCTCGAAAAGCTGGTGGTCGGTAAAACAAGCAATCCGAGATTGGTTGTCAATAAAGCCTTCTCTCAAACCAATAAAAAGACTGTTGAACTTGATAAAAGGGTTTATTTTTTCAAAAATAGATTCGAGTTGATTGATCGGTTTTTCAGACTCAGACGCCACTATTGTGGTATATTCCTTTTGCTGGTAATCTTCCAGCGATTGCATGATCAGATCAAAATTTTTATTGAACGAAGGCTGGGCAGAAGTTTCAAATTGAAATATGTGATCCGGTTTTAAATAAAACCTGTTCCCAAATTCGATCTTCACATATTTTTCGATGGAATGAGAAAACGATTGCTGTGTTTCAAATAAATACTCTGGCTTGAAAATCCCTTTATTGCCACTAGCGTCAATAATTGTTTGAAAGCTTTCACTTGCGCGAATAAAATATTTTTCTATTACATCCAGTGTCTGCTGATAATCTTTAATCCATAACTTCGAGTTATTTGGAATAAAATCGAAAAAAGACTCTCGCCTTTCTTCAAGCAGCTTGGTTTGTACATTCGGAATAATATTAACTTCTTTCAGGCTTTCGTTGGAAAGCTGCGTTTCCGGATCAAAAGTCCTAATGCTTTCGATTTCATCTCCGAACAGCTCTATCCTTGCCGGAAGCTCTCCAGCATAAGAATATATATCCACGATACCTCCACGAATGGCAAACTGACCAGGCTCATAAACGAAATCATCCTGCACAAAACCATAGGTCAGAAACAACTCTGTCAAAAATTCAATGTCAACAGATTCTCCTACTTTAGCCGTCCACGTATTGGCCACCAACGATTTTTTATTGATTACTTTTTCGGTGAGTGCCTCTGGGTAAGTCACTATCAATTCGCCAGTTGATGCTTTGTGATTGATCCTGTTAAGAATCTCGGCGCGCATCAGAATATTGGCATTCTCAATCTCCTCAAATTCATAAGGCCTTTTGTACGATGATGGGAAAAACAATATTTCCTTGTCACCAAATAGATTTTGAAGGTCGTTGTGAAAATAAGCAGCTTCCTCTTTTTCGTGCAAGATGAAAATGTGGTTCTGGTGATTGATAGAGTAGATGGAAGAAGCCACTATTGCATCCAAACTGCCTGCCAAACCTTTGACTTGCACGTTCTTCGGTTCGTTCGGTTTGGCCGTTTCCGCCAATCCGATAATATTGCTTTCTGACTTAAATAGCTTTAATAGGTCTCTTCCTTTCAACGGTCTATATTTATTTTAGAGGCTGCAAAGGTAAAAATTAATTCGAGCTAAAATAGAGCGGTGGTATTTGTCTCTTTGGACGTGCCCCGTTGGGTCGGGCTTTCGGCACTCGCCTGCCTTCCCCTCTCCTACATCGGGCTCAAACAATGCCTCTATCCCTCACGCAGTATCCGACCCATTCATTACTTTTAGCTGACTTCTTCAGTTCACAAACAATACTCCTTTAAAGCGTCCGCCGATAATTTTTTGTCATACTTAGCCAAATTCTTAAAATCCTGACATGCTGCCTTTTTGTTTTTGCTTTGAAAATTGCAAACACCTCTTTTGTAATAGATCTCCCAGTTTTTCAGATTCAAACCTATGGCCTTAGAATAATCAGAAACCGCTAACGGAAAGTTTCCAATTTGCTCAAGAATTACACCCCTGTTGTAATAAGCGTGAGCAAAATCCTTTTTCTCATTGATGAAAAAATTCAAATCTTTCAGTGCACCATATTGATCACCGAAGGATGCTCTTGCCACACCCCTGTGGTAGTAAGTACTCAAATGATCAGGATTCTTTTTTAGCGCTTCATTAAAATAATGGGTGGCATCCATGAATTGCATCAGCTTAAAACTACATTTCCCCTTCATACTGTTCGCATCAAAATTGCTTTCATCAAGAGCCAAGATATTATCTGTATCTACAATCACACTTTCATATTTTTCCATTTTCATATTGCACCTGGCCCTACCGAGAAACCCTTCCAAAAATTTAGGATTGAGTTTGATGCTTTTGGAATAAAAAGGAATTGCAGCTTTAAAAGCGC
>CAXBNB010000204.1:0-7060 GCA_963976505.1 uncultured Reichenbachiellaceae bacterium | reverse complement strand
ACCACATAGGTTATGACGAAAGAAGAGGAATTGCTGCCCAAGGAAAACGCATGCCCAGCCCACTTGACCAACTTCGAGAAGTAGTGAATGCAGTCAATATTCCAGTTCAAGCAGTTGGTGGTCTTTCCCTAGAGCAAGCCATTGAATGTCCAAAATATGGCGCTCCACTAGTGGTATTAGGCGCTCCATTAACCATTGATGCAGATGCATTTAAAACAGCATCAGGTAACCTTGAAGAATCACTTAAACTAATCTGTGATGCCATACATGCACACGGAGATGTCACTAAATAATTACTATTTACTGTACTTAACTATACAAAATCAGGAATGACAACAATTGAAAAAATTCCAGCAGTAGTCAATTTTGCCGAGCAAAAAGGATCTGTAGAGATCAGAGAAATATCCAAGCCGAAAATCGGTGAAGAAGATGTGCTCTTAGAAGTAGTAAACGTGGGAGTATGTGGCAGTGACCTTCACCAATGGACGTCCAATCATAGTTGGCCAGTAAACTACCCGATCGTGCTTGGTCATGAATTTGGTGGGCACATAGTCGAGCTTGGTAGCCGTGTGAAGGGTTGGAATGAAGGAGACAAAGTGGTCAGCGAAACTGCAGCAGTCATCAATCCCAATAGTGCCATGTCTCGCACAGGGCTCTACAATCTTGATCCGGACAGGAAAGGTTTTGGCTATGGTGTCAATGGCGCCATGACCCGTTTTGTCAAAGTTCCAGCCAGGTGCTTACATACCGTGCCAGAGCAGCTTTCATTTGAAAAAGCGTGTTTGACAGAGCCATGTTGTGTGGCCTATAACTCTGTAGTGGTCAACTCCAACATCAAACCTGGAGACCGGGTGATCGTGATTGGCCCAGGAACAATAGGCATCCTATGTGCAGCAGTAGCCAAACTATGTGGTGCTGAAGTGGCGGTAGTCGGATTAGAAAGCGATAGAAACAGAATTGAAATAGCCAAACAATATGGCTGTGATGGCATCATAGGTGATGCATCTGATTGGGCCAGAGAAAGAGATGGCTTAGGCGCAGATTGCATTGTTGATGCCGCTGGTGCCAGTGCGACTCTGAAAATCGCCATGGATTTGGTACGCCCCAATGGGCAAATCACCAAAGTAGGCTGGGGACCTCAACCTCTTGGGTTTTCCCTCGATCCATTGGTACAGAAAAATGTAAGACTTCAGGGAAGCTTCAGCCACAACTGGCCTATTTGGGAAAAAGTGATCGGCCTTTTGGCAAGCGGCACCCTTGACGTGACACCAATAATCGGCGGGGTTTGGCCTATTACCTCATGGGAAGAAGCATTTGAAAAAATGCATAGCGGCGAGGTAGTGAAAAGTGTACTTAAACCAGTATGACCTATGCGGTTAAAAGACAAAGTAATAATTGTCACCGGTAGTACCACCGGAATTGGAAAAGCCATAGCCAAACGCTGTGTAGCCGAAGGTGCCCGAGTGGTAGTCCATGGGTTGGAAGAAAACTGGGGAAAATCAGTAGTGGATGAACTGGGTGCTGATAATGTCGTGCTCCATATTGAAGAAATAAGCAAAGAAGGTGCACCCGATCGTTTGGTTGCACTCGCTGTTAATACATTCGGAAAATTGGATGCCGTTGTGAACAATGCTGCCAAGGTGGCCTCATCAGACATTCATACCACGGACAAAGCATTCCTTCAAAACATTGTGGAGATCAATGCCATAGCACCTTTTCTTTTAACGAAAGCAGCATTGCCCTTTCTCACCAAAACTCATGGCTGTGTGCTGAATATAGGGTCAGTCAATGCCTGGAGTGGAGAACCCAATTTATTAGGTTATAGCATGTCTAAAGGCGCATTGATGACCATGACGAGAAACCTTGGTGATGTACTTCATCGGGAAAATGGAATTCGGGTCAATCAGATCAACCCTGGATGGGTGCTTACAGAAACAGAAATCAAGAGAAAAAAAGAACATGGGCTTAAGGAAAATTGGTATGAAGACATCCCTGATACTTATGCTCCGGCAGGACGCATTTTGTGGCCCGAAGAAATAGCTGCTGCTGCAATCTATTGGTTGTCTGATGAAAGCGGCCCAGTAAGTGGGCAAGTGGTGGATTTAGAACAACACCCATTGATAGGGCGCAATGCGCCAAAAAACCCAACAACTATAAATGTAAAAAAATAATAAAAAAAAACTATGCCAAAATTAGCTGTATTCCCAAAAGCCTTTATGAATGCCCTTTGCAACGATGGAACGATGCGAGTAGCCGAGTGGATCGAACTTGCTGTAAAACTAGATGTGAAAGGACTGGAATGGTATGCCGGGTTTCTGGAAATGAAAGACAAAAAAAACTGGTCTCTTTTTCGACAAATGGTAGAAGACCATGGAAAAGAGATCCCGATGATGTGTTGTTCGCCAGACTTTACTCACCCGGATTTGACTTTTCGTCAAAATGAAATCCAAAAGCAAAAAAACTGGATCGATATGACGTATGCATTGGGTGGTACTTACTGCCGTGTGCTTTCTGGCCAGAGACGTCCTGTACTTTCCCTAGATGAAGGCGTAAAATATGCCGCAGAATGTATCAATGCCTGTTTGCCCTATGCTGAAGAAAGAAACATTACCTTGATAATAGAAAACCACTACAAGGACGACTTTTGGGAATTCCCTGAATTCGCCCAAAAAATGGATGTTTTCTGTAAACTGCTGGACAGTGTACACCATCCCTACTTTGGTGTAAATTACGATCCCAGCAATACTTTTCTGGCCGGTGAAGACCCATTAGAGCTGCTCTATCGGGTATCTGATCGTGTGGTCACCATGCATGCCAGCGACCGCTACCTCAAAGAAGGCACGATCGAAGACTTACGAAACGAAGAGCTTGGAGCTGTGGGATATGCCAAGCGACTGAGCCATGGAGAAGTAGGCCAAGGACTCAATGACTATGACGCCATTTTCACAGAGCTGAAAAGGGTTGGATTTGACAACTGGATCAGCATTGAAGACGGAGTAGATGGCATGGATCAACTGGAAAGAAGTGTCGCATTCCTGAATAAAAAGATTGCACAGCATTGGCCTGAAAATTAAGACATTTTTGCCACGTGATTAATTAAAGAGGTTACTTTAAGTTTCCTCTTTAATAGAAGTGAATACTATGAAAAAAATTAAATGGCCCCTGATTGTTGGATTGGTACTTACAGGAATCTATATAGCAACGGTATATATCTTTCCTGTAAAACTGGATAGAGAGCAGAATAAAACAAAACAACCCCCTCCCTACCAGGCCTCAGAAAAAGCACAGACTTTGTATAATTCTCTTGATTTCATTGCGGACTTGCACTGTGATGCCTTGCTATGGAGTCGAGACCTGACAGTGAAAAATACCATCGGCCATGTAGATTTTCCAAGAATGCAAGAAGCCAACATGGCCCTTCAAGCATTTACCATTGTTACGAAAGTTCCTCAGGGGCAAAACTTCTCAAAAAACACAGGAGAAGCATTTGATATGATGACTCTAATGAATTTTTTACAAGCAAAACCTTTATCAAATTGGTTCAGCTTGTTTGAAAGGGCTGTTTACCAAAGTCGAAAACTCCATAATCTAGCTGCCGATTATAATGATGAGTTCGTAGTGGTTGAAAACGCCGATGACCTAAATAGACTTATCTCACTAAGAAAAAAGAACAACCGTGTGGTTGGAGGTTTTTTAGGACTAGAAGGAGGTCATTGCCTAGAAGGCAAGATGGAAAACTTAGAGAAATTGTATGAAGAAGGCGTACGCATGATTGGTCCTACTCACTTTTTTGACAATGAACTTGGAGGTTCCGCACATGGCGTGTCCAAGAAAGGCCTTTCGGAGTTTGGACAAAAAGTAATCCAGCGCATGGATCAGCTCAACATGATCATTGATTTGTCACATACCTCACCAGCTATGATCGATGATATTTTGGCACTAACCAAACGCCCAATATTGGTGTCTCATACAGGAGTAAGGGGCACAATGGACAACCCACGTAACTTATCCGACGAACACGTACGTCAGATTGCTGCTAATGGAGGTCTGATCGGTGTGGCTTATTTCAAAGGTGCCGTGGATACTCCATTAACCAAAGGGATAGTCGATGCGATGAAATACATTAAGTCTATAGCAGGAGTAGATTGCATCGCTTTAGGGTCGGATTATGATGGAAGTATGACAGCTCCTTTTGATGTAACAGGATTGCCTTTATTGGTTGAGGAGCTTTTAAAACAAGGTTTTCAGGAGGATGAAATCAGAGCAATCATGGGAGAAAACGTAAAAAAATTCATGCTCAAGAACCTTCCTAAATGAATGACTAACTAAAAAAGTTGGAAATCTGTCAAATAATCCGTCGGATTCAGGCCTAATTATTAAAATCAATTTCCTTTATTTTTGTTTACTTTGAATGGTGTCAGTCCTATGGCATCAAAAACAAACTCGCATACTATGTTAAGAATGTATCGAATCGTCTTAATACTCTTTTGTCTAGCAGTGAATGCTACAACTGGGTGGAGCCAACCCAATGAGACACTAAAACCCAATGTAATCATTTTCATTGCTGACGATATCAGTTGGAATGACTTTGGATGCTACGGCAACAAAGAAGTAAAAACTCCAAACATCGATCGCATTGCCTCTCGTGGAGTAAAGTTCAATAATTTTTATCTGACAACAAGTTCATGTAGCCCAAGTAGAATTAGCATTATGACGGGACGTTACCCCCACAACACAGGAGCTGCCGAGTTGCATACCGAACCTACTGTAGATTTTGCAACGATGGGCAGTGTGCTCAAGGAAAATGGCTACTATACTGCTCAAGCTGGAAAATGGCACATGGGAGAAAAGATAAAATCCGGTTTTGATACGATCATAGAAAAACACAGCGACAATGGTGATGGAGGAGAAGAACAATGGGTTGATGTATTGCAAAAAAGAGACAAAGACAAACCCTTCTTTTTTTGGTATGCAGCGTACGATGCACATAGAATCTGGGGAGAAAATAAATTTTCAAACGCGCATACCGAGCAAAATGTAGCACCCCCAACTACACTCGTTGATGGTACTGAAACGCGCAAAGACCTGGCTCAATATTATGATGAGATCAAGCGTTTTGATCATTATATTGGAAAGGTAGAACAAGAACTTGCGACACAAGGAGTACTTAAAAACACTCTAATCATCATAATGGCAGACAATGGCCGTCCATTTCCCCGAGACAAAACAAGGCTGTACGATAGTGGTATAAAAACTCCATTTATTGTAAGCTGGAAAAAAGGGATTCAAGCCAAAGGCACTACCTGCAATAGCTTAGTCAGTGCCATTGACATTGCACCAACCATAGTAGCTGTAAGTCAATCAAAACAGCCAAAATCTTTTCAAGGCAAGAGTTTTGAGAATTTACTCAATAACTCGAATCTTAAGTTTAGAAATTATGTTTTTGCCGAGCACAACTGGCATGATTATGAAGCGCACGAACGTATGGTTAGGAATTCAGAGTTTATGTACATCATGAATTCCAGGCCTCAACTTGCCAACCAGGGGCCACTCGATGCAGTGAGAAGTCCTTCTTTTTCAGAACTAGTTGCCCACAGAGATGCGGGTAAACTATCGTCAACTCAAAAGGATATATTCATGGCTCCACGAGCCTCTGAGGAATTATTCGATTGTAAAACAGATTCATTACAGATCAATAATTTGATTGGAAATCCAGCACATCAGACTATTCATAGTGAATTAAAAAACACATTGAAAAAATGGATGGCTAAAACCAAAGACAACATTCCTGAAAAGCTCACCAAAGACTGGTACTCTAGAACTGGAGAAAAATCAGATCAAAAGATTGATAAAGTCAGAGGAGAAATGCCCGGCAAGGCTTCAAAGGCTGAAGCACCAAATGTCAAAGATATTTTTTGATTTTAAGCCATCATTGAATTATCACTCCAACTTAAGCAAACTACTTACTCAGGTGTTTTTTCATCTGGCCATTCTTCTTTGAAGTCCTTCCAGTAAGTGTCCACAGTAGATTTAATGTCCTTTCTCAGGTAAATCAAACCAAAGAGGTTGGGAAGGGTCATTAGCGCTATTGTTATTCCTGACAGTGTCCAGATAATGGTCGTATCCGTAAATGCTGCTAGGAAAAAACCGATAACATAAACTATCCTGAAATAAATCACCGATTTACTTCCAAACAAAAAGGTCATCGCACGATCTCCATAGTATGACCATGAAATGGCGGTACTAAAAGCGAAAAGCAAAAGACCAATTGAGACAATATATTGTCCAAAATCACCAAAGTAACCTCTGGTGAAAGCGATTGTAGTTAGGGGTGCGCTGTGCACCAGTGACTTACCACGAAATATCTTATCACTGTCAACTGGCTTGCCTGCGGACACTTTGATAGTACCTGAAAAAAGCGCATCTCCTTCAAAAACATTGATCTCTTCTGCTAGAGATCGAGAATTTATAATAGTTACATCATTTTGAATTTTTCCGTTTGTCACGTTCAAATCACCGTCAAACAAAGGCAGTGGCTTTTCACCTGAAATATGCTGATACAAGGCAACAGCACCGTCATCTGATCGATCTGAATAATTGGTACCAGAAATGACGTCCATGTCCGATACCTGAAAATCGTTGACATGTTTTTCATTCCAAACCCCAGATGAAAGTAAGACCAATCCAGTGATCGTACAAATCACGATAGTGTCGATAAAAGGTTCCAGTATGGCTACCATTCCTTCCGATACAGGCTCATGAGCCTTAGCCGAAGCATGAGCAATAGGAGCACTACCTTGTCCAGCTTCGTTAGAGAACAACCCACGGCCTACTCCTTTATTGAATGCAAACGCTATGGAAGAACCTAAAAATCCTCCAGCTGCAGCACTACCTGTAAATAGGTCTGAAAAAATAGAAATGAAAGAAGGTACGATATTCCCAAGATTATAAAATATAACTGCAAATGCTCCGATAAAGTAAACGACTGCCATGGCAGGAACCAATTTTTCAGTAACAGCAGCTATTCGTTTGATCCCACCAATAATTACAAATCCAAGCA
>CAXBNB010000203.1:0-7060 GCA_963976505.1 uncultured Reichenbachiellaceae bacterium | reverse complement strand
TCAATGCCCGGTATTTCGACCGCTCTTTTCTAACGAACCTATCCAGACAAGATTGGCAAAAGGCAGCCACCATGCTACAACAAAACCTTACCGATGAAGCCATAGACTTTGCTGTAAAACAATGGCCGGAAACCATCTACCAAATGACTGGTGAGCAAACTGCTTCCATTTTAAAATCCAGAAGAGATCACCTGAAAGATTATGCCTTGGAGCTCTACGAGCACCTTGCAAAAGCGGTAGATGTTGTCGGAACGAATAAGGATGAACTTTTCCAAATCGAAAGCACTAGCGCAGGGGAGCTAAAAGTATCTGTTTCTAAGATCTCCAAAAAAGGAAACATCCAGCTCAAAATATTCGAAAGAACATTCTTTGCCAATGAAACGAATGAAATCAGGCTATATGGATTGGATGGAGAAGACCATTTTGATATCAGTGGTGAAGCGAATGGTAAAATAAAGGTTAGAATCATTAGTGGAGAAGGCAAAGACGAAATAACTGAAACTGCTACAAAAAGTGGATCGAATATAGTGATATATGATTCCCCAAATACTGAAGTGAAGGGCAGTATCAAATCCAAATTATCCGATAATCCAAAAATCCATAAGTACGATAGGATGTCACATAAGTATGATGTCCTTTTTCCATTGTTGGATGCCCAATACAACAAAGACGATGGGGTTTTTATTGGAGGAGGGTTTATGTTTACCAAACAAGGGTGGAGGAAACAACCCTTTGCTTCCAAACACAAATTCACTGCAAATTTTGCCTTTGCTACCAATGCCTTCAATATCAAATACGATGGGGTTTTTACAGATGTAGTTGGTAAATGGGATTTGGGTCTGGTAACAGACGTGCGCAAACCATTTTTTGTCAACAACTTTTTCGGAATCGGAAACAACTCCATTTACGATGTGGACAATCGTGAGATAGACTACTACAGAGTGCGGTTTGAAAACATTTTGTATCGAGCTACTTTGTCCACAGACCTGGGAGCATACGGCAAATTCACCATTGGTCCAGAGTACAGAGGAATATCTTTGGAAGAACAAAGTGGTGGGTATCTTGGTGATTCAGACCTGAATACACCAGACCTGATTGATACCAATAGAAAGTACCCCGGATTGTACACTGCGGTAGAAGTAGATACCAGAGACAACAAGCAATTGACCACACGGGGGTTGTATTGGAATACCGAACTGGAACTACTCGAAGGAGGCAATGACTTGTCTTCGGACTACCAAACAGCTCGGTCATCAATCTCTTTATTCTACAGTTTTAAATTTCCTGCCAAGGCTACTATTGGCTGGAGAATAGGAGGAGAGCACAATTTCAGTGATCTTAATTCCAATGAATTCTACAATGCCGCTACTCTTGGTGGCAAAGAAAATTTAAGAGGGTTTCGTCGCACCCGATTTTACGGACAAACCAGCCTCTACAACAATATTGACCTTCGAATTAAACTATTCGATTTTAGAAGTTACCTTTTCCCTGGCCAGTTTGGAATACTCGGTTTTCATGACATAGGCAGGGTATGGGTAGATGGAGAAAACTCAAGCAAATGGCACGACAGTGCCGGAGGAGGTATTTACGTCGCTCCACTTGGTCAGGCAGTCATTTCATTTACCATGGCCTTCACCGATGAAGAAAACCTACCCGTTGTAGCGTTGGGATTTTTCTTTTAAAAACATGTTCTAATAGTCTTTTCCTACAACAGAATCTGAAATCATACCAAATTTATTCCACCAAGACAATTCTGGAATTCACAACCAATAAATGTTGATTCACCATTTATTGGTTATTAGGATATTGGCACATGAATATATTTACAATAGAAACTACTATTCTTTGAAAAGGATAGCTCTTCATGCAAATCACTACTCATGTCGAAGATGCTTTTTGGAAAAGATTACCCTTTAGAGCTTCTGACATGATTGTTAAATGTTATTTCACATTAATGATTGTAAGGAGATGGTATCTATCACGCGAAACACAAAAGTCAGTTTTTGGTATTTAATTCTATTGTTGGTGTGCCTGTTTCAATTGTCAGGCTGTACCATTTATGAAGACAAATACAACATCAGTAGAGGCACTTATTGGAGCAATATGACTTATTCTATTGAAAGGGGAAAAGAATTTCATATAGATCAAAATGAACACCTTTTTGAATTGTCCGACACATTGATTACTCATAGTACCATAGTTGATAATACTATCCATAGCCGTTCATTTGACATCAAATTTGTGACTCACAAAGGATTGAATGAAAGTATTTATTACGCCACAAAATACCACCTTCTTTTTCATCTGGATAAGAAAAACAACTACCTCAAAGTCTATAACAAAAAGTCAATTAAGGTAAATGCTACATTGAACCTAATGATGACTTATACCAGACTCAAAAAAGTGGAGCAAATAGAAGAGAAATATGCTACTGGTTCTATTCATTTGGCTAGTAGCAAATAATACTTACTCTTGAATAGGCTTTAACACCAATTTGTTGGGAGCTGATTTTCGGATTTCAGCTTCATTCATTAGCTGCTTTCGGTATTGCCCAGTAGCATACATTTCTGCCTGATCGTCGTAATGTTTGCTGAATGGATTGCCAGAATTTCCTGTAGGCAATATGCCCCAGCTGTTGTTTTCAACATCCGAAAAATCTACAATCCTTCTGGTAGAAGGACCAGCATTTACTTCGTATCTTCCTGTTCCATTAAAATGAAATTTCAAATTGTTGATGACCATATTGCTGCCATCCACCTCAAATGGGCCAACGTTGAAAAACTTCCTTAGTGCCTCTACCTTCCCAAAAGGATGGTTGTGCTCCAGTGTATGCACCTTCCCCCATTCCCATTTGTCTATGTCACTTCCCAGTTGATTTTCGAGTTCTTCCATGCCTTCATTGATAGCAGCGACAAAAATGTCTGCTCTGGATTCTTTTGTGCCTTTGGTACTCTTATTATCCCACCAAACGGTGCTGTCATTGGCAAACAATGGCTGAAAACTGCGCTGAATCATGTGGGTGCTAAACAGCTCGTCAAAATCCTTTTCCCCCAATTCATCTTCCATCGCTTCTGCCAGTATTTTATAAATCCATTTGTTATAAATCACAGGGGCATTGTCTGTGGCGAAAAAGCTTCCATCCCAGCTGTTCAATATTTTTAAAGCTTTTTTGGATACCTCAGAAAGTCTTTTGTCTTCTCCAATAGCCTCCATAATGGAAATAACTACTTCGGGTACATTTTCGGATGTCACATCAAGTGCCATTTGTTTCATTTCTCCGGCATCAAATTTTTCCTTCTCCCCCAACAAAGAGACGATCCTTCTCGCCCGATTTTCAGGAGCATAGTGTCCCGGGTACAATTGTCCGGAGTTTAGTCTGGTTTGGTTGTTGGCACTATAGACATAGTTCCAAGGAGGATTTTCGGCTTGTGGATTTTCAGTAAAATCATAAAACCCAATAGGGTCATATTTCCCAGAAGCCCCATCATTGAAAAGGACACTTTGGGCGCTATCTGCACGGTGAATTATTTTGGCAGAAGCCCACCAACCAATATTGCCAGCTGCATCCCCATACATTAGATTGAGACCGGGGGCATGGATGGCACTAGCAACCTCCCTGGCTTCCTCAATGCTCTTGAGGTGATTGATTCTGTGCAGTATTTCCAAAATAGGACCTGTTGTTTGAGTAAAAGTCCAATACATGCTGATCGGGTCCTGTTTTAAATCCAGCACATCATTGACAATCGGCCCGTGCACGGTACTCCTTACTTTCATTGTGACATCACTGCTGTCTTTAACTATTATGGTTTCCTCTCTGGTTTCAATGTTTTTGAGTTCCCCTTTGTGTTCATATTGATCAGGGTTGTTTGGTGAGATTTTCTCCTGAAAAAAATCTATGTCGTCATTGGTAAACATGGTAAGACCGGTAGCATATTGGCGAGAATGCCCGAATACTCCAAAGGGTACTCCTGCGATATGATAACCGTAGAAAGAAAAACCTGGTGCTTCCAAATGTGCCTCATACCATACAGCAGGTTGAGAAAATCCTACATGAGGATCGTTTTCGAGAATCACTTTACCGGATTTTGTCTTTTCCGGGCCAAGTACCCAACTGTTGCTGCCCGTCCATATTGCAGCTGGCAGGTTTTCCATTACCTCACTGGCATATTCAGACAATGCTGTTTCAGCATTCGTTTTCGGATAGTTTTTTAGGGGCAGTGTCTTTTCACTCAATCCCAAATCAAGGGCATTCAAATAGTCCACTCCCAGTTCCTGCTGGATTTTAGTAAGGATGGGCTCTACCCGTTGGGCAGAACCAAAACTGAAACCCATATATCCAATGGCATTGTTGATGTCGATCAAAGTAAAAGGCGTTTTTTCTATGCCAAGAATGGTAAATTCAATCGGGGTTTGCCCGGATGCCACAAAACGATTAACCCCCTTCAAGTAAGCAGAAGTTGTCTTTTTGATCTTTCCTTCGGCTTCAGCATTAAACTTTTCAACAGACTTTTTAGAATATTCGTTGATCCCTAATGTCCTGAAAAATTTGTCTGTTTTTACCATGTCCTTGCCAAATATTTCTGACAATCTACCCGGTGCGATCCTCCTGACTACTTCCATTTGGAACAATCTGTCCTGAGCATGTACATACCCCAAAGCCATATATGCATCTTCCTCCGATTGGGCATAGATGTGCGGAATGCCATAGTCATCCAAAAATATTTCCACTTCACCAGTCAGGCCTTTGAGTGTTAACTCTCCTGAATAGGTCGGTTTGAGGTGTTGAATGTAAAAGTAGCCACCAGCTGCAACAAGCAGCAGAATGACCAGCAAGGTCAATAGTATTTTTTTGAGCATGTGTATGTTGTTTTTTTGGGAACGAAAAGTTAGCGACAACAAACTGCTGTGGCAAATAAAGAGGGTGATTTTGGGGTTTTAAACTTTAATCGCTGAGTGCGATGTTGTGGAGTGAATTGACTTTCAACTTCGCACTTAGCCACATCACTGTGGTGGTGTTTCTAAGAAACTAAGAAGTTAATTCTGTAGAAAAACCTTGGTCCATTTCATAAAGAATTTAATGTTTAGTTACTCGTAATTTTATTTACTTTCCAGGCTTGTTCATCTTTTTTGTATTCTATTATCAAACCTTCCGACCAAAGAGATTTCTTACCATCATAGCTGTTAAAAAATGTCATTTTAAAAGTCGCTGAGTTTCCATTGAATTCGAGTTCAGTCATTTCATAACCACTTGGAGATTCCTGACTTTTTAACCAGTACATGTAATTGAAAAAAAAACATGATTCAGGCTCCCAGCCCATGTCTGTTGTTCCAGTAAATCTAAGATCTTCAAGGTCTTTTTGACATTGACTAACCCTCTTTTTTTCATTTTTGTAAAATTCAGGACTGAATATCCCAATTTTGTTTAAATAATTAAAATAAGAGTCAATATCGAGTGAATAATAGCCAGAGTTATTTTTTGCTTCAAATGGTCCAAAATTTCCATCAATCAGTTTGTTATAAAGCTGATAATTGATGTTATTAAAGATTTCATCGGTGCTGTTGTTTTCGGACTCTTTTTCCAGCATGTTGGCCGAATCTACAGATGTCTCAATTTTAACTGTGTCCATTTTATTTGCTAATGAATCAGTTGAAGTCGGTCTGCCACAAGAGTAAATAAAAATTGCTGAAATTACTATAATGTGATTCTTTCCCATGTAAAATATATGCTACGTAACAGTTTTTGTATTGTCACCCTCTAAGGCAACTGCTCCTTGTTCATCATCTCAGCCCAGCCGTCAATCACGATTTTTCCTCTTTCCAATTCGAATACCTGAGTGGAAACTACTGCTGTATGTTTGCCTTCACGGGTTTCTGTGATCTCGAAACGGGCTTCATATTCTTTGCCTGGAAATACCGGACGCTTAAACTCCAACTTCTGACCCAGATAGATAGACCCATGTCCGGGAAACTCCGTGCCCAGTACTTTTGAAAATACCGAAGCTGAAAAGATCCCATGAACAATGGTTTGTTTGAACGGCGTATTGGCAGCAAACTCCTGATCAATATGGATGGGATTGTCGTCACCACTCAATTGGGCAAATGCATTGACCTGCTCCTGAGTGATAGTAAATTTCGATGTATAAGTATCTCCTAATTTTAGCATGTGTCAAAAGTACGGACAGAAAAGCAAAATTAAAACCATGACTTGGTGAAATCACCACAACGCTTATGGATAAGACAGGGCCATTGCCCTATTCAAGATATGATTTTTTCGAGTCGTTTTTCTTACTATTTCTTAAGTAACCAATCACTAAATACTTATTTTTACTCCATGAGTAAACCAGAAAAGAAACTATTCTTATTAGACGCTTTGGCGCTTATTTACAGAGCACATTTTGCATTTTCAAAAAACCCCAGAATCAATTCCAAAGGAATGAATACCAGCGCGGTATTTGGTTTCGTCAATTCTTTATTGGAAATACTCAAAAAAGAAAAACCCACTCATATTGCGGTGGCTTTTGATACGAGCGCCCCGACTTTCAGACACATTGAGTTTCCGGCATACAAAGCACAACGAGAAGAAACGCCTGAAGACATCCGAACAGCAATTCCCATTATCAAAGATGTGATTAAGGCATTTAACATTCCAGTCCTTGAGTTGGATGGCTTTGAAGCAGACGACATCATCGGAACGTTTGCAAAAATTGCTGCCCGAAAGGATTTTGAGGTTTTTATGATGACCCCAGATAAGGATTACGCACAACTGGTGGAGGAGCATATTTACTTGTATAAACCTGCCTTTATGGGCAATGGCGTTGACATTCTAGGCATCCCGGAAGTGCTGGCAAAATTTGAAATCGAAAATGTAGATCAGGTAAGAGACATTCTTGGGTTGCAGGGGGATGCGGTGGACAATATTCCTGGGATCCCAGGAGTAGGAGCCAAAACGGCTGTCAAATTTCTACAAGCTTATGGGACAGTAGAAGGCCTTCTGGAAAATACACATGAGCTAAAAGGCAAAATGAAGGAAAAGGTTGAGGCGTTTGGTCAGCAAGGAATT
>CAXBNB010000202.1:0-7076 GCA_963976505.1 uncultured Reichenbachiellaceae bacterium | reverse complement strand
AGCAGCACCAACTGTTACTGTTTGACTTGCACCCAAAGATGCAGCGCTAATAATTTTTTGTGTATAACCACCAACACCGCCTTCAAGCAATGTTTCATCTGCACCAATTTTAGAAGTAGTTCCTTTTAGAGTTCTTGCATCTATATTGGGAGGTAATGTGGCAATCGAATAATTAGAATTTCCTGGAGAATCTGAAAGACCCGGTCGATTGTGAACTTTTTCTACATTGTACTGAACTTTAGTTGTTAAAGTCAATCGATCTGCAAATTTAGCATTGGCATTCATAGAAAAAGTATTTCGATCCATCCCGCTATTGGGTATAATCGAGTTGTTCTTCATATCCGAAATTGATACTCTGATATTTTTGTTCTCATCGCCAGCAGAAAGAGCAACCGTGTTAGAAAACGTGGTTCCGGTTTCATAAAAATTATCGAAATTACTACCAACATATGAATAAGGTCTTTGCACACCATCAAACTGATATCCAAGTGCACCGTCCATTTTGGCTCCCCAAGAATTTCTATCGAAGGATTTTGCTTCTTCAGTTGTAGTAGGCCTTACCCCTTTCCTTCCTTGTCCGTATTCTTGCTGCAAGTCATCATAGGTATTGTTGATTTTTTCAAAAGTCAAGTTGGAATTAAATTCGATTCCCAGACCTTTTCTGTTTTTACCTTTTTTGGTAGTAATCAATATTACCCCGTTTGAAGCCCTTGACCCATACAATGCACTGGCACTATTTCCTTTCAAAACTGTCATAGATTCAATATCATCAGGATTCAGGCTTGATAATCCATCTCCCCAATCATGACCTCCCCAGGTTCCTGCTGACCCAAGATTTGAGTTGTCGATAGGAACACCATCTACCACATATAGAGGCTGGTTATTCCCTGATATTGAACTATTCCCTCTTATGATTACTCTGGTAGAACCACCAGGTCCAGACGCTACATTCGAAACATTTACTCCAGCCACTTTGCCACTTAAAGCATTCCCTATATTAATCTCCCGAGCCTCAGTAAATCCTTCTCCTTCCAATTGGGTTACAGCATATCCCAAGGCTTTTACATCTTTTTCAATTCCTAGTGCAGTTACAACAACCTCTTCTAACTGTTCTGAGTCCACTTGCATTTTTAGATCAATCACAGACTGGCTTCCAACAATAATCTCATGTGTTTTGTACCCTACAAAAGAAATAACCAAAGTAGCATCACTTGAGACAGACAACTTATAGTTACCATCTAAATCAGTTGTGGTACCTATTGCCGATCCTTTGATTACTACAGAAGCACCCGGAAGGCCTTCTCCATTTTCATCGGAAATTTTTCCTGAGATATCCACTTCCAAAATAATCTCAATTTTATTTTCAGCGGTGTTTCTAGGATCCTTGGATACCAATAATTTATTATTGATTCTTTTGAATTTCACTTCAGCTTTTTTGGCTATTTCTAATAGCAGCAATTCAAAATTTTTACCTTTCGAAACGAAAGTATATTTTTCATCCTTATTTACCAGATTGGTTTCATAACCAATGGTAAAATCCGTCTTGTGGCTAATTTGATCAAGTATCTGTTGTAGGCTCACATTCTCCACCGTGAGATCAACAAAAATCTCTTCCAATTTTTGGCTATTAGAATTGGTGGCCAATAGCAATTGCATTGCCACTACCTGAACCAAAAAGACATAAAAAAGTTGCTTTGATGCGAACATCAGTACTTTAAGTAATTTTAAATACATATTTTTACAATTAAGATGGTAAAACTTATAATTAGTTTTCAGCTTGGGATTGTTACAGCAATCCTGAGCTTTTTTATTTCCTGCCTAGCAGGCACATAAAATAGAGTCAACGAATCTTTACTTCTTCATATTGAATGGTTTTAAATTGTACAGCCATTTCCTGTTAATGTGATTATATTTTCTTTCGATATTTCGTATTCTACATTGAGAATGAATTTCAATTCTTTAAGGATTTTTTCTAGAGGTTCATTGGAATACACATTGCTGAATTTACAACTCTTGATTTTTTCATTTGAAAATTTGATTTTAACACCAAACCATTTTTCCAGCTCTTTTGATGCTTCCAACAAGCTAACATTTTTGAAAACCAAACGGTTGTCTTTCCAAGCCAAAGCTTCTTCCAGTTCCACAGTATTTACCACCAAATCATTACTGGTCTTGGCAATGATCACTTGCTGGCTTGGAGTCACAAATACTTTTGATTTGTTAGAGTCCTTGATGTTATTCAACTCAACCTCAACTTTACCTGTTGCCACTGTGACTTTTTGGTCAGTTACATCATAGACATCTACATTGAATGATGTACCTAGTACTGTAGTGGTCAAGTTTTCTGTAATTACTTTAAAGGGAAGGTTAGGATTTTTCACTACGTCAAAAAAAGCTTCGCCTTTAAGTTGAACTTCACGAATGGAATTACTGAAATTCTCATTATAACTTATTTCACTTTCAGAATTCAACCTCACAGTAGAACCATCGGGCAAAACTACTGTTAGCTTTTGACCTGCACTGGTTCGCTTTTCAACCATTTGAATGCTATTTGGTTCAGTAGTAGCACTGTCATTCTGATAAAAAAACCAGGTTAAACCAAAAATCACAGCAATGGATGCTGCTACTTTAAGCGTGGATTTCCAAAAATGTCTTTGTGGTTCTTCATCTGCAGCTATCCGCTCTGTCAAGTTGGACAATAGACGGATTCTTGTTCCTTCCAGGTTACTTACATTCCAGGAGTCAATAACATTATGTGATGACACCTCATTGCAAAACTGCTCGTAGAGTTTCTTCTCTTCCTCGGTACATTGATACGTACTGTATCTATCTGCCAAATCGAAAAATTCTTGTTTCGTCATTTTTTGTAGGATTTGATAATAAGTGTTGTTACCAAGACCTTACACACACACTTTTTAGAACTTTTTTCTAAAAAAGTTCTAAAAAGCTCATTAGAGCCTTTTAAGGTAAGAAAAAACTTCTTTAGAAACACTCAAACAGCAGGGCAAAAAGCAAAAAATGGATGTCTCTATTGAGTCGTATCCTGATTTTTTGAAGTGCTTTGGTAATTTGATTTTCCACTGAACGAATGGAAATATTGAGTTTTGTTGCTATTTCTTTATTCGACAAGTGCTCAAAACGACTCATCTGAAATATTTGAGCACAACGCTTGGGCAGCTCTTTTGTAATGCCATCGATTTGATGGAGTAGTTCGTCCAATTCTATTTGATGCTGAATTTTATTCGAATAATTCAAACTGTTGATGATGGCATCTGTAGAATCATCCAGTTTTATTTTTCGGATTTGGCTTGCCACCTGAAAACGCACAGCCTGAAATAGATAGGCCTTAGGGTTCTTTATTTCCAAAGAATCGTGTCTTTCCCAAATGGTAGCAAAGACTTCTTGCAGACAGTCTTCCACCAGATCCTTCTGTTTATACAAGCTAAATGCAAATCCATACAAATCCTTCCAATACTTATCAAACAGTGCATTGAATGCCATTTTGTTGCCCATATTAATCTGGTGGATCAATTCTAGGTCATTGGCATTGCGTACATCATTTGACTCCATGCATTCGAGTTTATGGTTTGCAAAGGTTAAGATCTTTGCTTTTAAGGACTCCAAATCTATGTACTTTACTTTGATTATTCTAAATCAAAATGTGCAATATGTAGGAAATAAGGTCGAGATGAATTGATAAACCTACTTATCAGTGCACTTAAGTTCAGGTAAAGAATAATCTATTTTCAAGTTGATTCAAAGGTTTCTTTTTTCAAAGAAAACACATACTTACTTGTTAATCAATGAATTACATAATTAACTAAACTAGTCTTACACAAACACATAATCTCACTTCCTATGATACCCATGCCAAAATTCAGGACTGTGGTTTATTTCCAAAATCTTGGAAATGTCAAACTTGAACATATTGCCGGCATAATCAATAGCATACATCATATTCTCATCAATAAGCACGTCTGCCAAAATAGGCGACCCTAAGTTGATGTTCCATATATACCCAGCTACAGGCAATGCTGTGTTGCGCTTTGAGATATTGTACTGCTCTGATGCTATTCCTACACAATAAAGATTTCCGTCACTTGCTCCGAAAAATACTTTGTCATCTACTATAGAAACAGTAGAAGAAACCCCTGCACTATTGTCTTTCATATAAGGCGATGTATAAAAAAGGGACGGTTGTGTCTTATATGTCCAAAGATGTTTGAACGTTCTGATATCATAGGCCACCATTATGAAACGGAAAGAGGCTTCTGTCGCCCAAAAATCTTGGAGACAAAAACTCTCTAAGCCAAAATCATTTTTAAGTTCTTTGATTCTGTTTTCACAATCGGCTCGTGTATTATAGATGTTCCATATTTGATCTAGTGGTAAGTCCATGTTGGTTACATAGCAGCTAAATCGGTGACCAGGTAGATCCTCGAAGAGCAGTTTTCCTCCTGATTTTGGTCTAATATCTACTTGCTTTTTTACTATTATGTACCTTCTTGGTTTTCCTTTCTCATGTGAGAAAATCATTTCACTAAGCTCGATACCATCTGTTAATTTTATCCAATTATCTAGTCCCCATACAGCACTTTTCACATTAGGATACATCCTCACTGCCATCACGTAATTGAGTTGATCTTCTTCCAGATAACTCAAAAGCTCTTCGGTGTAAAAACCACTATCTGCTCTGACCAGTCCTACCTTTTTGCCTGCTAAGGCCCTGTCAAAAGTTTCTTGCATGAAGAGTTTGCAACTACTGCTGTCTGCTGTATTGCCAGGCCTTAGCCAAGCATTGGCTACCATTCTGGTTTGCCCAACAAAAGCCATCAAAGGATGATGTGAGTTCCTTCCACGTTTGTTGGGGTTGTAGCCTTTGGCACTGCCTTGTTGATCTCCATATCGGGTGATCACAGTACTGTCAAAATCTACGGTAATATTATCTACTCCGATTTGATCAAAGAACCAATTTTGAAGAATAGGAAAAACTTCTGTATTTCTCTTATAAGAAAACTTCCCGAAAAATCGACTGTATGTACTTTGAGAAGGCATCTGATCCAATCCGAAAATCGACTGTAACACACTGTCATACCTAAGCCAGTCACAATGGATATAACTACTCGCTCCTGTCCAAATACTTAACCAAAATAAGGTGACAATGTCTGCTGGATCATATCCACGGTTAGAACCGGGTTCTGGTAAATCTAGAGTACTTAGATAACTCTTAATACCAGTTTGATCCAAAAACCTTTTCATCAAGCTCATCCCTCCATAAGGGGTTACCGGTTTGTCTGAATACTCTATTGGGAGATTAACCATTTGGGTGAAATTTGTTCTATCTAAAAATCACTCAAAATTTGATCCTTTCAAAGGTTTAGACTCTATTTCTCTTTCCTAATGAATAATTAGGGTTTAATCAAAATGGAGTTTAATGTCCATGATGCATACATCGGAAAAAACTTCGTCTGCATAGCAAACACATATTGATACCCCGTTAGCTTATTATGGGGTAGTTCATTCTCTTTTCAGTTAGTATATTCTTTCATCAACCTTACTGGCCCAATGAGTCCTGATGGTGGTAGCGGGCTATTTTTATCATAGCTATGGTTGATTAGCATCCATGTCTCACTTTGTTTTTTATCTTTAGAGGCATCTTTTACAAGTTGATTTACCCAAAGATTTGCAACTTCGATTTCCAAACTATTGTTCCCATTTTTTAAATGATCTGATAGGTCTAATCTCCAAGGGGCTGTCCAAAGTCCACCAATTTCTTTACCATTTAGTTTAACATTTGCAATAACACCTACTTTCCCTAAGTCCAAAAATATTTTATCACTTTTAAATTCATTTTCAAATTCAAAATTTGTACGATAAATAATTTTTCCAGAAAAATATTTACTAGTCTCATCCTCCATTTGAGAGAGGTCTTGTAGCCGATCTAGTTCAAACTCTTCATCTATTTTCAGTTGATCATTTTTTAAACGAACGCTCCAATTTTTTGAAATATCTTGAAGTAAGGTAAACTCCTCATAATTTTTTATTCCAATATCTTTAAGTCCTTCTCCATTTTTACCGAAAACCACAAATGCACTTTCTGCTGGTTCTAATTGCAATGGAACTTTTGTATATATCCCATCCATACTGTATTGAGGTAAATCTCTCGATGTTCCGTTTGTGGGATTCCAAAGTGAAGGGCGCATACCATCTACTCTAAATGAGGCATCAAAGGAAATTTTAGTATCGCTTTGGTTGCTTAGAAAATAAATGTCCTTATCTCCAAGGATCCTATGAATCCATAAAAGTGGTGTACCTTTAGGATATTTTAAATCTGGAGCAATGTCCACTAGATTTAGGGCCTTGTTTAAATCCATTAAGCGTATCACTTTACCCTTTCCAAAATCAACTATTTCTTTAGTTCCGTCATAACTTTCACCCCAAAGTTCCTTGGAAAGTTCTATGATGGTTCTATCGGCATTCGCATAATTTTGTAAACTTGGAGATTTTTGTGGAGGGTTTCCCATGATTATGGCACCTTGATAAACCAACTCTTTGATTTTTTCTAGAACTTCGGGCCGCATAGTTTTAGAATCGGGTAATACCAAAATTTTATAGGATAAGTCATCGGGTAATAGCATACGTCCATCGCTAATAGAGATACGATTTTTTATAACTTCAGCATTGATAAAATCAAAAGAGTATCCAATTGGAAGTTCAGGCTCTGTCGGGCCTATCATTTTTGGGGTGTCCTCACCTATGTAATAGGCAACATCCGCTACATAAGTGCCTTGTTGTAAAAGGTAATTGCAACGCTGGTGGTATTTCATCCACGGCGCTGCTGCTTCAAACCATGTATTCTTTCTATTGATTTCCGTACCGAACCAAGCATTCACTCCAGGGACTTTATCTTCATAGGGTTGATGGATATAAACATGATAGACCACATGGTTTATTCCCTCTGTAAAACTCCAGTCTCCACGTCTTTTCATCTTTTCAGGATATGAAGCAAATGGGTTCTTCTCGGTATCCGAAGTGAAGGACTCGGCATAAACGACATTCTTCCCATAAATATGTGC
>CAXBNB010000201.1:0-7080 GCA_963976505.1 uncultured Reichenbachiellaceae bacterium | reverse complement strand
ATTTCCTATACGCAAACCATTTAAGTAAAAACATGTGGTAGCGTAAGCGTACTATCACTGTGGCAAAACAAGGAGATCATTCCATTTTGGGTTCTAAAATGGGATAATTCTATCCATTTTTGACCATAGTCTTTTGTATTTTGATGAAATCAGGAGAATTAGACTTTTGTCTGTTAATAAATCTTTTATCTAATTTATATTTAGATAAAGTTATCGATAGAAAGATTCCGATGATAGATATAGAATTTCATACATTACTCAATTATATATGTCAAATCAAGTAAGCAGATTGATCTCCCTCGATGCAATGAGGGGCTTTACCATTGCAGCAATGGTATTGGTTAATTTTCCCGGAAATGAAAACCATGTGTTTGCTCCATTGCAACATACCATTTGGAATGGGCTCACGCCTACCGATATCATTGCGCCATTCTTTCTGTTTATTGTAGGTGTCTCCATTGCACTGGCGTATACAAAAAGGCTGGAAAAAGATGTGCCCATGAAGGACATGTATATGAAGATTGTGATTCGGTCTTTGAAAATATTTGCAGTGGGAATATTTCTGAATTTATTGCCAAGTTTTGACTTCTCAGACATGCGCTGGACAGGCACTTTGCCTAGAATTGCCATTGTGTTTTTTGCCTGTTCATTTATTTTCTTAAAGACAAACTGGAAAACGCAAGCATGGATCGGAGGGATCACATTGGTGGCATATTGGTTGGCAATGACGCTGATTCCCACTCCTGGATTCGGAGAGGTGATGCTGGAGCCGGGGCAGAACCTAGCAGCTTGGATAGATAGCAAGTATATGCCCGGAAAGATGTGGCAGGGTACTTGGGATCCTGAAGGCATATTGAGTACTTTTCCTTCTATTGTGTCTGGGATTACAGGGATGCTGGCAGGAGCAATCATGCTCAATAATAAGGATAAGGAAACCAAAGTCATCCATTTGATGGTGATCGGCTTTTTCATGATAATAGCTGGTTATGTATGGGGGTTGACTTTTCCAGTCAATGAAAACATATGGACAAGCTCTTTTGTGTTTGTGACCTCTGGAATTGCATTTATGGCGCTGGGTACCTATTACTTTTTGGTGGACATGCAGGGATACACACAAGGCACCAAACCTGGGATTATCTTTGGTGCAAATGCCATAACAGTATATGTGATGGCTGATATTTTTGCTTTAGTTTTTTACATCATGGAAATTGGAGGTCAAGGAATCAATATGCATTTTTTCGATATGGCTACAGGCATGGGCATTGCCCCTAAGTTGGCAAGTATGATTTACGCTCTTTTATTCGTATGCCTCAATTTCATTCCGGCTTATGTCCTTTACAAAAAGAAAATTTTCATTAAGCTTTAGGTAGTAGCTATTAATAGCAAGATTAAATGTCACTATGGGAAGCTTTTCTTTGGAGATGGAGTGAAAGCATACGGCAGAGGAATCTCTATGATTGTGGTTATTACATTGATTTAGTTTATCTTCAAATTCTGATAGATTGCTATATAATAATATTTTTTTCTGGTGACAAGCTGTTATATGTCACGCTAGAATGTAGCAAGACACACCTATATAAGAGAATTACTTTTACAAATCAATATGAAAAACTATATTTGACAAGTATTGTCAAGTTAATATATTCAAATGGAAACAATTGGGCAGATTTTAAGAAATCGTAGGCAAACACTTGGACTTCTTCTGAGACAAGTGTCTGCCTTTGTCGATATCGATCAAGCTATTTTGAGTAAGATTGAACGTGGCGAAAGAAAGCCAACGAAGGAAATGCTTAATAAGCTTGCTGAAATATTGAAGCTAGACAGAGATGAATTGTTGATTCAATATATGAGTGAAAAAATTGCATATGAAATTGTTGAACAAGATTGTGCGAACAAAGTATTGAAAGTCGCTGAAATCAAAGTAAAATATTTAAAGTCGCACCCAATAAAAAATTGAACATGCCTGAATTAACAGCAAGTCAAGAACATTTAAGTATTGTTGAAGAACCTCAACTAGCTGTAAAATTTTACAAAAAAAAGACCTCAAAAAAGTATGAAGATCAAAGTACATTAAAAGTACTTTCTCTTTTTTCTGGATGTGGTGGTATGGATTTGGGTTTTGAGGGTGACTTCTCTGTTTTAGGCTCCTCGGTTAATGAATTGTTACATCCAGACTTCATTGAAAAAAGATTGGAAAACGGGTTTGTTCAACTAAAGAAAACTCGCTTCAAAACGATATTCTCAAATGACATATTAAATGACGCTAGAAACGCATGGGTAAACTATTTCGCAAAAAGAGGACATAACTCTGAAGACTTTTACACGGACAGCATTGTTGATTTAGTGAAACTACACCGCAGTGGAACCGATGTGTTTCCTCAAGATATCGATATAGTTACAGGCGGGTTTCCATGTCAGGATTTCAGCATTGCAGGAAAACGAAATGGCTTTACTTCTCATAAAAATCATAAAGGGGAGTTGAACACAGAAAACACAGCCACAGAGTGGACAACTGTACATGTGGATGAAACAGGTTATAGAGATTACCAAACCCAAAATATTTATTGCTGAAAACGTAAAAGGTTTAGTCAATCTGTCAAATGTTAAAGACATCATCCAAAGCGATTTTTCTTCAATAGGAGATAATGGGTATTTAGTTTTAAGTCCTCGTGTATTACATGCCGCAGATTATGGTGTTCCACAGTCTCGAGAACGAGTTTTTTTTATTGGAATAAAGAAATCTGCGTTAAAGAAATCTGCACTTGCGGAATTAGAAAATGAAACTATTTCTGACAAATTCAATCCATATCCAAAACCAACACATGCCTATACAACTGATGGTGAATATTTAAAACGCCATGTTGATTTAAAGGAACTCTTTGCCAATTTAGAGGAACCAGAAAGCACAGATGATTTATCCCATAAATATTATTCTAAGGCTAAATATATGGGCAAACATTGTCAGGGTCAAGTTGAGATTAAGCCTAATGGAATTAGTCCAACAATTAGGGCAGAGCATCACGGGAATATTGAATTTAGAAGGTTGTCTAAAAAGAACGGTGGGTTGCTCAATGATGAACTTTCAAACGGACTGAAAGAAAGAAGATTGACTCCAAGAGAGTGTGCATTAATTCAGACTTTCCCTCCTGACTATGATTTTGTTGTTCAAAATAAAACCGGAAGAAAAGGTTCTTTTTTGGTAAGTCCTTCAAAGGCATATAAAATTATTGGCAATGCTGTCCCACCTCTACTTGCATATAATCTAGCTAAACGAATAGAACAAAATTGGGACTTATATTTTAAAAAATAAGATGGTTGTATCTGTTAATCCTGAACCTAGCAAAGATGAATTTAATTTACTCTTAAATTCGACTATTGATGAGTTAAATGCACATGCAAAGAAAGCCCCTAAAAAAATCGAAAAATTGCGTGGTAACAAGCTTGAACCATATGTTCAAGCAGTAATGACAGACTTGGCTGTAGGGTCGAAATTTGAAAACTCTATCGAATTAATTGGAGGACAAAAATTTCCTGATATTGTCGCCAAAAAGTATTATGGAATTGAAGTCAAGACTACCACCCAAAATCATTGGAAGACAACAGGAAACAGCGTTTTAGAATCTACACGGGTTGACGATGTAGAGCGCATATTTATGCTGTTTGGGAAATTAGGCAGTCCAATAGAGTTTAGGTCAAGAGCATATGAAGAATGTTTGTCGGAAGTAGTAGTAACTCATTCTCCAAGGTATTTGATTGACATGAATTTGAAAAAAGGCAAAACGATCTTTGATAAAATCAACATTTCTTACGACACGTTAAGAAAAGAACAGAATCCAATAAAGCCAATAATTGATTATTATAAAAGTAAGCTTAAACCAGGACAAGATTTATGGTGGATCGATCAAGAAGACAGTAAATCAAGCAACTTGGTTATTAATATCTGGAACAATCTTAGTATCGAGGAACGCCAGAATGTAAAGAATCGAGCTATGGTATATTTCCCTGAGTTGTTTAGTAATAGAAGTGACAAATTTGCTCGACTAGCTATTTGGCTAGTGACAAGAGAAGCAGTAGTGTGTCCAAATGTAAGAGACATATTCACTGCTGGAGGAAAAGGTGATTACCTAATCAATGAGGAACTGCACATAAATATTCCACGGATTTTTTTGAATCTATTTGACAACCTCAATTCAGTTATGGAAACTTTGCAAGGAACATCTGCCATTGAACTTACTGAATATTGGAATCAAAAAACATCTGATAAAAGAAAGATAAGTGACTGGAAAGATTTGGTAAACGAGTATTCCAAAACAATTAGCACCGCAGGTCATTTAAACTTAAAAAATATGCTTACTAGGCTTAGTGCTATTCAATGACAAGCAGTGAACTATGAAAAAAAGCCAGCTATTCATATTTCCAATTGGGATTTTGCTCATTTTTGGATGGTACTATTTTAATCCATCTTCCTCACAGTCTAGCAATTCCTACAACCAGCATATTCAGCCAGTCTTGGCGGCAAAGTGCTATACTTGCCATGGGCCTGACAAGGAAAAGATGAAAGCTGGACTGAGGCTGGACATCAGAGAGTCTTTGCTCGATACACTGGAGTCAGGAAATACCGCACTCAATCCGATCGATTTTAGTAAAAGCGAAATCATCAAACGGATCGTTTCTTCCGATCCCGAGTTTATGATGCCGCCACCCGATGCACCTAAGCAGCTTGCGGAGGATGAAATAGAAGTAATCCGTAAATGGGTGGAGGAAGGTGCCAAGTGGGAAAACCACTGGGCCTTTGAACCACTTAAAAAACAAGCACCACCAGAAATATCAGAAGACTCCTGGTCGCAAAACCCAATTGATCCATTCATTTACCAGAAGCAGGAAAAGTTAGGCTTACAACATGCCCCTGAAGCAGACAAGCGCACCTTACTGCGGAGGTTGACTTATGATTTGCATGGCTTACCACCGACTCCAGAGCAGATGAAAGCCTTTTTGGAAGATGAAGCTGACGTTGCGTATAGTAGGCTGGTCGATACCCTTTTGTCCTCACCTCGCTATGGTGAGCGCTGGGCAAGGCATTGGCTGGATGTCGTGCATTATGGGGAAACTCATGGCTATGATAAGGACAAGAGGAGACCAAATGCATGGCATTATCGAGACTATGTGATAGATGCTTTCAATAAAGACTTGCCTTATAGCAGGTTCATTGAAGACCAGATAGCTGGAGATGTGTTGTATCCCGATGATCCTCAATCCACAGTGGCGACTGGTTTTTTGGCAGCAGGTCCTTGGGACCTGGTAGGTCATGTGGAGGTAAGAGATGGTACTGTAGATAAGCGCATTGTCCGTAACCTCGACCGGGACGATATAGTGAGTTCTGTAATGGCAACTTTTACGGGCCTTACCGTACAGTGTGCCAGGTGCCATGATCACAAATTTGATCCTATCAAGCAAGCCGATTATTATAGTTTACAAGCGGTTTTTGCGGGAATTGATCGTGCCGATCGCCAATTTGATAAGAATCCGAAAATCCACCAGACAAGGTTACACCTCAAACAAGAAAAACAAGAACTGGAAAGTCAGTTGGATGGCTTAGGACTTGAGATGAATGAAAAAGTAAAAAATGAAATTACTCAAGTACAAAAACAGCAAAAAGAAACTTCAAATAAAATCTCCGGATTGAGGTATCCACGCAGCAAAACTTTTGGATTCCATTCTGCCATTGAGCAACAATCAGATGTAGAAAAATGGGTGCAAATAGATTTGGGAAGTATACATAATCTAGAGAAAATAGTATTGGCACCAGCGCATCCAACTGAGGGTCTTACCATGCCGGGCTATGGCTTCCCATTGCGCTTCGTTTTGGAAGTTTCAACTACAGTTGATTTTTCTTCTGCTAAAACTATTGTTGATTTTAGCAAGGAAAATCATCACGAGCGTACAGACAGGCCTTATGTAATTGAAGTAGCCAATCTACCGTCTCGTTTTATACGGCTTACAGCAAATAGGCTTTGGAAGGGCAGGGATCAGGATCATTTTCTAGCCATGGCAGAGATACAGGCTTTTGAAAATGGAAAAAATGTAGCTAGGAATGCCAAAGTGAAAGCAATCGACAGTTTCAAAGACAATCGATGGGATCCTATTTTTCTCACTGATGGATTCAATAGCCATGGTTTGATGGGAGGAGAACCTTTGCCGACAGAATTGCAAAAAGACTTTGACAAGGCTGAAAGGGAACTCACAGTACTGAGGGATAAGGAAAATAAGATACTCAGAAGTGTATTGACTCAGGTGGAAAAAACACAATTGGACCGCATCCGATCATTTCTTATGACAATAGAGGACTCTCTAAGCCAACTGCCTGCTCCTAGCTATGTTTATGCTGCTGCGACGGAGTTTAATAACCAATACCAGTTCACTCCGACAAAGGGTATTCGTGCCATACATCGGTTGAATCGGGGAGATACAGAGCAACCGATGGAGGAAATGTTTGCTGGGACTGTGGAAGTGTTTGAAGGGATGCCCAATTATTTTGATCTTCCTGAAGGACATTCTGAAGGCGACCGCCGTGCCGCGCTCGCCAAGTGGAGTACTGACCAGCAAAATGCGTTGACTTGGCGGTCTATAGTTAATAGGATATGGAAATACCATTTTGGAAGAGGCATTGTTGCCACGCCCAATGATTTCGGGAAAATGGGTACGCCTCCGAGCCATCCGGAATTACTGGATTTTTTGGCCGAAGAATTTTTGGATAATGGGCAATCTATCAAATGGCTTCATAAGCTGATCGTAACAAGTGCCACTTACAAACAACAGTCTTTTCAGGATCGAAAAAACTACCAGATCGATAGTGAAAATCGTTATTTATGGAAATCAAATAGAAGGCAGCTAGAAGCAGAGGCGATAAGAGATGGTGTTTTGGCTGTAAGTGGCAAGTTGGATTTGACTATGGGAGGCCCTGGCTTTGATGCCTTTAGATATGAAGACGATCATTCTCCACGCTATTTGTACAAAGATTATGATGCCTATGATCCTTCGTCTTTTCGTAGGGCGATTTATCGTTTTATTGTAAGGAGTGTG
>CAXBNB010000200.1:0-7093 GCA_963976505.1 uncultured Reichenbachiellaceae bacterium | reverse complement strand
CCTTTCTTTCTCTCACTGGGTTGGTCTTGGACCTAAGGTGTGCCCTAGATCTATAGGCATGTATCAGATCTCGAACGAGAACTTCTTTTTCAGAATAATTACCACCTGTAGTTTGTGAAGATTGACCATTCTCTCCAAACTTCGTCTGGGAAAACTCAAAACCTTCAAAAAACCTCTGCCATGAAAGGTCAACTGATTCGGAATCTAACTTGTATGCTTCATACATGTCTTCGATAACAGCACTGTGCGCATTCGCTATATAACTATACTTGTCCATTGAGGAAATATGTTGAATATTTAGAAAGCAAATATATGGTAATACTTTTTAATTATAAAACCTTAAAACCGCTTAAGCAGTTTATAATGAATATTACGTTTTATGAGATGTTATGAGCCAGGTCTACCAATAAAATCATTAATCTAAGACAGGGAGTAATAGTATCATTCATTAGAGGTGTTAATATATTGGACTCAATATATAGGTGTAGTGCATCGATAGAATCTTTTTCATTAAATCAATTGAAGTCCTTACAATGGGATTTTAATATAAAATACCTACATTTGCGGACTTTTAATCCGTGGACGTGATCCACAACATTGAAAATTTATATAATTAATGGCAACTAGAATTAGATTAGCGCGTCGAGGACGCAAAAAAAAGGCGATGTACGATGTAGTCGTAGCTGACGCCAGAGCGCCACGTGATGGCCGGTTTATCGAAAAGATAGGGACTTACAATCCTAACTCCAACCCAGCAGCGATCGTTTTGAATGACGATAAGGCTTTGGATTGGGTAATGACTGGCGCACAGCCATCAGACACTGTGAAAGCTATTTTTTCATACCGCGGTATAATGTTGAAAAAACATTTACAAGTTGGTGTAAATAAAGGAGCAATCACACAAGAGCAAGCAGACGCAAAATTTGAAGAGTGGAAAACTGCTCAGGATGCTAAAGTTCAAGGAAAAGTGGATTCACTTTCTCAGAAGAAAGCAACAGATGCAAAAACTAGACTGGATGCAGAAGCTAAAGTGAATGCAGCAAGGGCAGAAGCAATTCTAGCCAAGCGTGTAGTTCCTGAGCCAGAAGTTGAAGCTGTAGAAGAAGCTGAAACTCCGGCAGAAGAAGTAGCTGAGACAACAGATGCTCCTGTAGAAGAAGCAAAAGCTGAAGAAGTTACAGAAACTCCGGTTGAAGAAGTAAAAGCTGAAGAAGCTGCTCCTGAAGCGAAAGTGGAAGTTGCTGAAGAAGCTCCTGCTACTGAGGAAAAGAAAGAAGAGAAATAATTAAGTCATGAGGGTAGATGATTGCTACCAGCTTGGTTATGTTACCAAGACTCATGGTTTGAAAGGGGAAATCCAAATACTTTTGGATGTGGATATTCCTGAACAATATAAAAATTTGGAATCAATGTTTGTTTTAAGGAACAATACATTGGTTCCATTTTTTTTGGAACACATCCATCTCCAAGGGAACAAAGCTTTGGTGAAAATTGATGAGATCGACTCCATCGAAGATGCCAAACCATTTGTGTCATCTGAAATTTATTTGCCTTTATCATTTCTTCCAGAGTTGGATGACAACCAATTCTATTTCCATGAGATCATTGGATATGAACTGTTTGATGGCGAAAAGTTGATTGGTAAAATCAAGAATGTTTACAACTTGTCTCCACAAGATTTGATTGAGGTCGATTATAATGGCGTAGAAATACTAGTACCATTAAATGATCATATTGTCAAAAAGGTGGACAAAAAGGAAAATAAAGTTTATGCTGAGCTACCGGCAGGATTATTGGATATTTATTTGAATGACAATGAGGATTGATATCATCACTTGTGTACCGGACTTGCTGAAAAGCCCATTTAGCCACAGCATTCTAAAACGCGCTGAAGACAAGGGCTTGGCTCAAGTGGTGGTTCATAATTTAAGAGAGTATGGTAATGGAAAACACAGTAATGTGGATGACTATGCTTTTGGTGGTGGTGCAGGTATGGTACTCATGATAGAGCCGATCGACAGTTGTATCTCTAAGCTTAAATCCGAGCGTGATTATGATGAGGTTATTTACTTAAGTCCAGATGGCGAGCTACTCAAACAGAGCACCTCAAATGAACTGAGTCTCAAAGGCAACATCATCATGCTATGTGGACACTATAAAGGAGTAGATGAACGAGTAAGAGAGCACCTTATTACAAAAGAAATAAGTATTGGTGACTATGTATTGTCTGGAGGGGAACTGGCAGCTGCTGTATTGGCAGACTCCATCATTCGCCTAATTCCAGGAGTATTGAACGATGAAACTTCAGCTCTAACTGATTCTTTTCAGGATGATCTTGTTTCTCCACCAGTGTACACCAGACCGGCAGATTATAATGGGCTGAAAGTACCTGAAGTATTGACTTCAGGACATGAAGCTAAAATTCAACAGTGGCGATTTGAACAGGCAGTCAAAAGAACCAAAGAAAGAAGACCTGATTTGCTGAATAAAAGTGAAGAATAATTAATTTCAATTTCCATTTATAGGATAATTAATTTTTATATCTATATTTGCACTCCGTTTTTCACGGGCGTTAAAAATACCGAATACAATGAGCGATTTAATCAAAATAATAGAAGACGAATATAGTGCTGTAAGGGATTCATTCCCTGCTTTCGGCTCTGGTGATACAGTTAATGTACACGTAAAAATTAAAGAAGGAAACAAAGAAAGGATTCAGCAGTTTCAAGGAACTGTAATGCAAAGAAGAAATTCTGGCAATAGTGAAACTTTCACTGTAAGAAAAATAGCCAGTGGCATTGCCGTTGAAAGAATATTCCCTTTGACTTCTCCTAATATCGATAAGATAGAAGTACTTAGAAGAGGTAAGGTAAGAAGAGCAAGATTGTTCTACCTGAGAGGAAGAAAAGGAAAAGCTGCAAGGATCAAAGAGAAACTGTAAGGTTCTCCAAAATATTTAAAAGAAGCCATTCCTTTCAGGATTGGCTTTTTTAGTTTAACCTCATCCCACTTAACCCATTTGTATTAAATGCGTTAAGGTTTGGGGAAAATGAACGTGTCTTTATTCAAACTTTCTATGACTATCAGTTTTTATAAATATCAAGGAACGGGGAATGACTTTGTAATGATCGATGATCGCAACAATGAATTTCCTAATGACATAAGCTATGTCCAACAGCTTTGTGATCGTAGGTTTGGAGTTGGTGCTGATGGGTTAATTCTGATTCGAAATCATCCTACTTTGGACTTTGAGATGGTTTACTTTAATGCCGATGGCAGCAAAAGTCTTTGCGGCAATGGCAGTCGATGTGCGGTGAACTTTGCAAGGCAATTAAATATCATTAAAGACGAAACAAAGTTTTTAACAATTGATGGTGAATACCGAGCTACAATTGATAGCAAACAGATTGTACACCTGAATATGAGAAACATTGAGGGGTTGTTGCAAAAGAATGAGGCGTATTTCCTGGACAATGGATCACCACATCACATCATTTTTACTACAAATAATGTCCAAGCTGATGTGTTTAACGATGGAAAAGCAATCCGAGAAAGTGATGAATACAAACCCAGTGGAACCAATGTAAATTTTGTTGAAATCTTAAATGACAATTCTGTTGACGTTCGCACATTTGAACGGGGCGTGGAAAACGAAACCTTATCGTGTGGTACAGGTGTGACAGCCTCCTGTCTGGCTGCTTCTCAAAAAGGTGTTCAAAGTCCTATCAGTGTGAAAACAAAAGGCGGAAACTTATCAGTAAAATTTGAGAAATCGGGGAACGGCAAATTTGAAAATATATGGCTTTCAGGCCCAGCAAAACTTGTGTTTTCTGGTCAAATGGATTTTTAAAAGGCGTGGGTTGAGTCTAGTCACACTGATTAAATCAAATCATTCTTTTCAACTTAAAAGAAGCTTTGATTATTTCTCCCTTTCTCATTACCTTCATGTTGATTCTTTTGCCTGATTTTAGACGTAATATAGTAGTGATGTTCGAAAATGCTACGTCAGTGGCGTCAATGCCATTGATGGTGGTAATAATGTCATCTACTTTTATCCCTGCTAAATCTGCGGGGGAATTTTCTCTAACAGCCATAACTTTAACTAGATCGTAGTTAGAACCACTCGCCATAATTTCAATACCACTCATATCGTGTTCAAAACTCTTTAAGCATTCCCGACTTCTTCTTAAGTATAAGACTCCTCTGAAGTAATCAAAAACAGGATGAAATCGAGTCAATATTTCCCCTCCAATTGTACCATTTCTGCTTCCTCTTTTCATGGCAGAAGGGTAGTCCTTTTGCTCGGGAAAAGAAGCAATAGGATTTTCAAAAACAAACTTACTGACCTGCAATTTATTTACCCTTCCTAAAAGCCCGTTGATATCACCACCTAGACCTCTGCCAATTACCGTTTTGATTGTTTTCGATGGTAATAACACATCCGTAGATCCATCGTCAAGCAGAATGGCATGACTTGCCCCAGTGTCCACCATCAAATTCAAATCCTCCTCAGCCCCATTATCAAATGTGAGTCTTGTAGATATATATGGCTTGGTATTGACTACTTGCATGGGTACCCTGTTGTGGTATTTTTTGGGCCGAAATTTTCTTGGCTCGTGCAATACAATGATTTGTTCATCGTAATTGAATTCTACGACAAATCGACTAAATATATCATAGCCGATAATTCCGTAAACATCAGCACCCAGATTTTTTCTTAAGTTGAGGTAGTCTTCTTCTAAGACCAAAAGTGATTGATTCACGCCAGAAGTTACACCTCCAGGGAGGTTCATTTGGACTTTTGTGGCCACCTGAGCACTTACCGAATCCATCATGCCTGGCCCTTGTATCACCAGCCTACGGTCATAGTTCAGGTTTAAAAACTCAGCGAAAGCCTTTTCAGTCAGAATGGCAAACTGCACTCCCGTATCTAAAATAAATTTGAGTGTTAGTGAATTGTTGATGGTTACAGGTATTACAACTAGGTTGTTGTATCGCTCAAAAGGGATTTCAACTCTATCAACATTATCTGGGAAATCAAAACCAATTTGCTGGGCATAAATTGGTGAGTATGAGATAGACATCAAACATACCGCCATAATCCCTTTCCCAATAATATGTTTTAGAGGCATCATAAGGTTGTTTGATCTTGAAAAACACCATCTTATATACAATTCTCATTGTGCAGATTGAATGATACAATGCCCAAGTCTATAAGAATTGAAATTAATAGAATCTCCTATTTGAGAACTCTCATGTTATATACACCAATTATGAAATTTAGTTACAAAAGCTCATGTATATACAAGATATGATGAAAATCATTCTTTCCATATCCCAATGTCATATTTAGTTTTCTCTATGAGAAATAATTTAGCACCTGATTATAAAAATTGGAATAATAATGGAATTGGAGCAATTTAAATACGACAACAAGATTGTCAAATATTTTATAATAGCCACAGTAATCTTTGGGCTTGTAGGTATGTTGGTGGGGCTTACGGCAGCCATACAGCTGTTTTACCCTGTTTTTAATTTTGATCTTCAATACACTACGTTTGGTAGGATCAGACCATTGCATACCAATGCTATTATTTTTGCATTCGTTGGAAACGCCATGTTCGCAGGTATTTACTATTCTCTACAAAGGTTATTAAAGGCAAGGCTATTCAATGACACCTTGAGTTGGATCCATTTCTGGGGCTGGCAGTTGATTATTCTGGCAGCAGCCATTACACTGCCACTTGGCATGACCACATCCAAAGAGTATGCTGAGTTGGAATGGCCTATTGACATTGCGATAGCAGTGATATGGGTAGTGTTCGGAATCAACATGATTGGTACCATTTTGAAACGCCGAGAACGCCACATGTATGTAGCGATTTGGTTTTATATAGCCACTTTTGTTACCGTTGCAGTACTACATATTGTCAATTCGTTCGCCATTCCGGTTACACTTTTCAAAAGTTATTCATGGTATGCAGGGGTACAGGATGCGTTGGTTCAGTGGTGGTATGGTCACAATGCGGTAGCATTTTTCCTGACTACTCCTTACCTAGGGTTAATGTATTATTTTCTTCCCAAAGCGGCTAATAGGCCTGTTTATTCATACAAGCTTTCAATCATCCATTTTTGGTCATTGATATTTTTATATATCTGGGCAGGGCCTCATCACTTGTTATATACTTCTTTGCCTGATTGGGCACAAACGCTTGGGGTGGTTTTTTCCATCATGCTGCTGGCACCTTCCTGGGGAGGTATGCTCAATGGATTGTTTACCCTTCGAGGTGCCTGGGATAGAGTACGTGAAGATCCTGTTTTGAAGTTCATGGTTGTTGCTGTCACTGCTTATGGTATGGCGACTTTTGAAGGACCAATGCTTTCATTGAAAAATGTAAATGCTATTGCCCACTTTACTGATTGGATTGTAGCACACGTCCATGTCGGTGGTTTGGGTTGGAATGGCTTTATGATATTTGGAATGCTTTATTGGTTGGTTCCTAGAATGTGGAAGACAAATCTTTATTCCATAAAATTGGCCAATACGCATTTTTGGCTGGGCACCTTAGGTATCATTTTCTACGCTTTGCCATTGTATTGGGCAGGTATAGTACAAAGCTTGATGTGGAAAGAATTTACTGCCGATGGTTTCTTACAGTATCCCAATTTTCTTGAAACTGTAACTCAAATTGTTCCTATGTATGTGTTGCGTGCTGTAGGTGGATTTTTATATCTCACTGGCACAATCATTATGGCTTATAATTTGATCAAAACAGCCAAAATTGGCACATTTTTAGCCGAAGAAGATGCTGAAGCTCAGGCATTAGAAAAGAAAAAAATTATAGGAGAAGGTTGGCATTCAGTATTAGAAAGAAAGCCAGTTTTATTCTCTGGCTTGGCTTTGATAGCCATATTGATCGGTGGAGCTATAGAAATGATTCCTACTTTTCTTATTAAATCTAATGTACCAACTATAGCCAGTGTACAACCATATACCCCGCTTGAACTTCATGGTCGAGATATATATATAAGGGAGGGTTGTAGTGTGTGTCACACTCAGATGGTTAGGCCATTTAGATCAGAAACAGAGAGG
>CAXBNB010000199.1:0-7149 GCA_963976505.1 uncultured Reichenbachiellaceae bacterium | reverse complement strand
AATGCTTCAGTTGAGAAGCAATGTACTCCTGTTATATTGGGCGGCTTAAGCTACCGCTTGGACAATACGACTAAAGAAGAAAGGACTGGTATAGAATTGATCTTTGCTTTCCGGACCAGCCAAGGTGATCATTAAAGTGGGTGTATAAAGTATAATCTAAAGTAACTGTTGGAAAAATGCTGATAAATGCAACCGGTTCTGCAGTGGATTCAGATAATGGAAGTAAAAAAGAGGTAGTTATCTTGGAAAGATTGAAATCATCCAAAGACCAAATGGATTTCTCATCTTCGCATTTATCACAAGGATCGTTATGTTCACAACAACATGATTTATTTTCTCTTTCATAAAGTTCGAAGCTGGTGATTTCCCCTTCACAAAAATGTTTGTAAAATGATATTTCGAGTGACGAAAATATCATTGTGGTCATTATTGAGATATAGAGAATACGTTTCATTACTTCAGTTTTGAGCATATTTTTGCACTACCAAACTAATTCTGTGCTTAATCACTAATCAAAACTAATCAATTGAAATACGCATAAGAATGATGTGAGATAAACAAAAACATGATACTTGTCAGGCAAAAAAACTGGAACCAGTTCCTTAATAGTGAATTAAATAATGTGCATACCCTATTTAGTAAGGATCAGAAAAATGCTTACAATTTTGCTTTATGGTTCTTTTCCATATTGCTGCTCATAGCAGAGCCTGCCAAGTTGGTGCTAAAATTTTTCACAAAGAATGCCAGATATGTAGTGATTTAGATAATGATCATAAGAATGAGGATGAAACCATTTTTCTTATTACTCCAACTACACATTAAAACGGTCAAAGACAACCATTCGCATAGAGTGTTAGGGTTAAAACTAGGCACTGGAGTTGGCCTCAATTGTGTAGTTTGTAAACAATTGGGCATTCCTAAATTTAGTAATTGGCTCGAAAAGCAATTCTTCCCCCTCTCCTATCTCCTTTGAAGTGTATTCTTCATAAGCCTTGAAGATTAAGTACCCTTTTGAGATTTATTCTTGGCATAGATGTTTAAAACGAATCCTACGAAGGGTTTTAAGAATATTTGTTTAAATGTCAAATCCTTGATAAGACTAATATCGTATACTACAAAACGGCTTGAATTTGAATATCCAGTATACGTCTAAAAAAAGTTTCTTAAGTAAGGTTGGTTAAGGGGTTGCAACTATGTTGTAGCCCCGTTTTTCATAAATATCTTCACAAATTCGAAATTATATGGGGATTAAAAGAAATTTCCCAATAAATTAAACCAGCCATAGGGGTCAGTTTTTGTAGGGGTTTTCCGCAGGTGACAGCTACCTGAACTTGCAACAAAAAATTAAGAAAGGTTTTAATAGTGAATTTTTTTATGGGATATTGTTTTCAATTATCAGTCCAATATGTCTTTTATAGAACCACATTTATGCATCTCTTTTTCTAAGTATGGATTACGGATTTCTTTAGTATCACTGATCCAATAAGCCCCCTGATTATCCAATGCTTTTGGGCAATGTCTATAATACACGGTATGTCCTGATAGCCCGAATGCCTTAATGCTCTTATAAAATGCTTCGTTAAAGGAGGAAAAAGGTATTTTTTGGGCATATGAATTTAGAGTCTTTGAGATATCGTCCAAAGAAGTGTTCATCTCTTTCAGGTATGTCATCCAATCAAATTGTGCTTCTGGGGTTTTGAGTAAATCCAACTCGACATTTGTCAACATTGTCTTTACTTTCGCCGCTCTTTCAATGACTTGGTCTGGATCTTCGGATATAAAACTTTCAGTGAGTTGCTTTGACTCATTAAATACAGCATATAACTGATCTTGGAAATATGTGGATACCCTATAAGTCGTGATCCTGTTTTCCTTGAATTTCATACCATCATTCTTTTTTGACTGGCTTTGTTCTTCATGCTTTGTCCCTCCATGGTTATCATGTTGTGCAAATGCTTTTAAGGACATCAGAAGGCCTAAAACGATTATTAATAGATTTTTCATGATTAAATATTATAGCAAACAATTTTTTATAATTAAGCGGGATCCAATTCAGCCAAAGGATTTATATATTAAATTATAGGCAATCAAACTATTACCTCAGTAATTACAATTTGTCAACCCCATTTTTTTAATCTTTATCTCCAGATGTGTTCCTTAGCTACGCGCCAGTAACTATAAAGTCTTAAATTATTCTGCGTTTCATTACTGATTCTGTGTTTTTCTTCATATAAAAATGAGTCTGCCGCACAAACTAGAAGAAAATTTTCAAGCCTGTTAGTAAGCAGTCTTTGAGTTAGCGAGATAGAATTATTCAACCCTAATTTCTTTCGCGCCACTGTAGTGTACGAAAAAGGTTATTTCCAGTATACAGCGAGATTTTATTGCATTTCCGTTAAGATTCCCACTTATCCAATCATTTTTTATTTCCCGTAAACCTTTAACAACTGCTCTTTCAAATTCGGAAACACCATTAATGGCAGCTTTTTCTGGTTCTGGCAAAGGCCTAACAATTTGGACATCAATTAAATTGTTGTTTTCATCAATGACCGCAGCTGCGAGAACTCTTCCGGCCAAGACCCCCATGTCCCAAGCTTCCTCAGGGTAAGAAATATATTTACCGATGATTTCATTTAATCCAACCTTCCCACCAATAAACATTGGAGGCTGATCCAACCTAATATCTTCAATTTCATTATTAATCAACATATCATAATGTTGATTTTCGTAGTTATATGAAATTATTTTCCCTGATGTATGATCATAAATTTGATCTACGTCACCATTTCTATAATAAGTCCATCTACCTGATTTCTCATTGGCACTAAAATCACCTTCCATAAGCAGCTCACCATCTCTCTTATATTTTTTGTACTGCCCATGTTTTAAGTTTTTGTTAGATTTTAAGACATGGTATTCTTCTACCCGATCTTTGGTTTTTGTTTTTTTGACGATTAACTCTTGTGAAAAGAGGTTAAAAGAAATGGCAATTAGGAATAATGACGGCAGTAATCTCATCTATTAATGGTTGGTTTATGGTTAACAACGGCCTTTATAAATACCCATTTAATCGTGTTCATAATTTATGGATCAAACCCATCGCCTTACTTTTGACAGGTATCTAATATATTCCTTTCCATGAACTTCCTTTAAATATTCTTCTTCCATTCGTACCTGTATTTGAATTACAAAGTAGGTAACCAAAAGAAGGGAGAAACTGAGGACATTAGGTATGATTAAAAAAGTACCTATATATGAAACAATCATCCCTAGGAATATTGGGTTTCGGAAATATGCAAATACCCCTCTTTCAACGAGTTCGGTTTTTTCTTCATAATTTATGCCTATTCTCCATGATCTAGCCATTTGATACTGAGCTATCACGATCCAAATGAATGAGGCAAGAGCAACAACCAGACCCGTTAATCTCAGGATACCAGAATCTAAATACCAAAATGGAAGCAGGTATTGGTAGAGTTTTGGAAAAAAGGAATAGAAAGCTATGGACACCCATGTACCTAGTACCATGACCTTGTACACACGACCAATGTAGTCATGTGCATTATCGGTTTTTCCAAATACAAAAGGATTAGTCCCCGTTTGTTTCCATTGAACAATTGTCTTTACTACAAAGATTTGAAGAATATAAATTAGTGTGAATATGGGTAAAAAAATTTGATAGAAATTCATGAATAGCTTGTTTTGATATACGAGTGATTTTCAAGGTTTTGGTTACTTAAACCGCATCCTTTGAATTCTCATGGCATTGAAAATAGCCAAAAGCGCTACACCAACATCGGCAAATACAGCTTCCCACATAGTAGCCATGCCCAAAGCTCCCAGAACCATTACACACAATTTCACCCCAAAAGCCAAGCCAATGTTTTGCCAAACAATTTTATGGGTAGCCCTTCCAATACTGATGGCGGTAGCGATTTTAGAAGGTTGATCTGTTTGTATAACCACATCAGCGGTCTCAATAGAGGCATCCGAGCCCAAACCGCCCATGGCAATGCCCACATCGGCCAGTGCTATTGCTGGGGCATCATTAACACCATCACCAACAAAAGCAAACCTTGCGCCCTGGCGTTTCAGCTCTTCCACTTTTTCCACTTTTTCTTCTGGCAATAACCCTCCGAAGGCTTTGTCAATACCGAGACTGGCGGCCACTTTTTCAGCGATACTAACCTTGTCACCCGATAACATAATCAGGTTGTTGATTCCTAACCTGTGCAGATTTTCCATGGCTTGCTTCGCATCTGCTTTAATTTGATCAGCGATAGTGATATAGCCTCTATATGCGCCATTAATAGCTACAACCACAATGGTTTCTACAATATCCTCAATTTCAGGATTGTAAGGGATATTGAACCTTTTGAGAAGCTTCGTATTACCCGCCAAGACCTCAAAACCTTCTACTTTGCCTTTCATGCCATGTCCGGAGATTTCTTCGACTTCCTTAACAGAGGTCTTAGTAGATTCAAAACTGCTGTATTCGTTAATGGCTTTGGCAATAGGATGAGTTGATTTGCTTTCTAAAGCAGATACCAAACGCAAAAAAAGGTTTTCTTCAAAGTCGGTTACATGCACCTTTTGCACTTTAAAAACGCCTTCTGTTAGGGTGCCGGTCTTATCCATCACCACGGTATCTATTTGCCGCATCAGATCCAGATAATTAGAGCCTTTAAAGAGTATTCCATTACGTGAAGCAGCCCCAATGCCTCCGAAGTACCCTAATGGAATGGAGATAACCAAAGCACATGGGCAGGAAATCACCAGGAAGATCAATGCCCGGTAAAGCCAATCATCAAACACATAATTTTCCATTACAAAGTAGGGTAAGAAGGTGAGCCCTATGGCCAGAAACACCACAATAGGTGTATAGACTTTGGCAAAACGAGTGATGAACCTTTGTGTCTTTGTTTTACGACCTACAGCTTCCTGTACCATTGTAAGGATTCGTGAGAGTTTACTGTCTTCGAAGCGGCTCGTAACTTTTATCTCAATAACACGGTTAAGGTTGATCATTCCGGCCAGCACGGTTTCCCCAGTAATTTTATTATCGGGGACCGATTCTCCGGTCAGGGCAGCTGCATTGAATGATCCCCTCTCAGAGATTAACTCACCATCCAAAGCCACCTTTTCCCCAGATTTTACCTGAATGATATCACCTGGGATGACTTCTTTGGGATGCTTTACCAAGGGTATGCCATTTTGAAGAATGGTCACTTCCTCCGACTGGATTTTCAGTAATGCTTCAATGGACTTTTTGGCTCGGTTAACTGCTGCACCCTGAAAAAGCTCACCCACTGCATAAAAAAGCATCACAGCTACACCCTCGGCATACTCACCTATAAAAAAGGCTCCTATGGTAGCGATGCTCATCAGGAAGAATTCATTGAAGACATCTCCCTTTGGGATTTTGGTCAGGGCTTTCCATACCACCGGACCGCCTATGATCAGGTAGGCCATCCCAAAAAGGAATAGCTGAAAATATTGATTAAAAAATTCAGCCCCTGTCTGGTTGAGAATAATTCCGATTATTAAGAACACAAAGGCCATAGTGGCAGGCATGTATTCTTTATATTTTGTAAATAGGTTTTCTTTTTCAATTTTATTGGTGACTGATCTGTTATTCATAATTTTTTTGGTGTAAACTTTAATTGTATTTTTTTCCCCAAGTCACTATCAATGGCTAGCTGTTGAACAGCTGTAGTTCCAAATTCAGGAACTGAAAACGGCAATTACTTGATGTTTCCATGCCCTTCTAATTTCATCCGAATCATCTGCTCTTCGGAAGGACAGTCCATTTTTGATATTTTAAATGTGCTTTTTTTCAATTTTCTTATTTTTTATAAGCCAGCAACCTCAATGCATTAAACACTACAACCAAAGTTGATCCTTCGTGAATCAAAACGGCAATGCCGATATTAGCCAAGCCAAATATGGTTGAGGGTATTAGCAATGCTACTATACCCAAACTTACCCAAAGGTTTTGCTTGATAATGCCTTTTGCTTTTCTGCTTAAACCGATGGCAAAAGGCAAAGTTTCCAGCTTGTCGGCCATCAGGGCAATATCGGCCGTCTCCAGGGCTACATCTGAACCGGCTGCACCCATGGCGATGCCCACGGTACTATTGGCCATGGCGGGGGCATCATTTACGCCATCACCAACCATCGCTACTTTAGATTCTTGTTCTTTCAATTTTTTGATAGCATCCACTTTTTCTTCGGGCAACAAGCTGCCCCAAGCATCTGTAAGCCCTATTTCTTTGGCGACTGCATCGGCTACTTTCTGATTGTCTCCAGTAAGCATGATCATACGCTTGATACCCATCTTTTTCAGTTGTTCCAGTGTGCTTTTCGCTTCTTTTCTTGGCGTATCCATCAGGGCGATGATGCCTATGTAATGGTCATTTTGGCGAATGAGCATGGTGGTATTGCCATCAGACTCTAAGGACTTTACTTTTTCTTCAGTCTCCTTTGACGGCTTCTTGTCATCCAGCGACTCAAACAGGTCCAGATTGCCTATGTAAACCTTGTCACTGCCTAGTGTGGCTTTGATCCCTTTCCCAAGCACCGCCTCCAGGTCTTTCGCCTCAGGTATGTCAGCGTCATTCAGTCGCTCTTTCCCATCACGCACTACGGCTTTAGCCAGTGGGTGATCACTGAGATTCTCTACCGCCACCGCTATTTTCAATAGTTCATCTTCTTTCACATCACCCAAGGCAACCACTTTCGTTAACTTAGGTTTACCTTCTGTTAGTGTTCCGGTTTTATCAAAAGCCAGGGCAGTAAGTACTCCTAAATCTTCCAATGGACGGCCACCTTTGATAAGCACCCCACCTTTGGCTGCTCGGGCAACTCCACTTAGCACGGCACTCGGGGTGGCTATGGCCAAAGCGCAAGGGCTGGCAGCAACCAGTACGGCCATGGCGCGGTAGAAGCTTTCACTAAAGGGTTCATCAATGACCAGAAAAGCGAAATTAAGCAACACCACCAGTACCAATACAGCAGGCACAAAATACTTCTCAAATTTGTCGGTGAGCCGCTGGGTAGGTGATTTCTGGGTCTGGGCTTCATTCACCAGTTTCACCAGGCGGGAGAGTGTAGAGTCCTTCGCTACTTTTATCACTTTGATTTCCAGCG
>CAXBNB010000198.1:0-7182 GCA_963976505.1 uncultured Reichenbachiellaceae bacterium | reverse complement strand
TTGTTGCTTTTTTTTAAACGTCAAATATATAATTCTTTAGCTGATCAAATAATACAATAAATCTCTAATTTGCTAGTTTTAAAATTATTTTTATTCCGAATTCAAATGAAAGGATACATCAAAAGGAAAATTGTGGGATTGGTTCAACGAATGATTGATGAGAACAATGCAGTTTCTCAGTTGGATATAAAAAAGCATACATTGGAAGTTCGCAATTTTGATTTTTTGAGGCAAGCATTGGGATGGGAGAAATTACCTCAAATCGATATTGAAGCGGTAGATCGTTACAGGATACTGGAAGATCTCAATGAGAGAAATCTTCGGGACATGCAAGTGATTTTAGGAGCATGTGCAAATAAAGATGCCAAGGGATGTAATATTTTGGAAATAGGAACAGCTTATGGACAAACCACTACATACATGTCACATAATGCACCTCTTTCGACTGTTTATACCCTGAATATACCACCAGAAGAGATTGAAGAAGGTGGCGAAATGGTAACATATTGTCTTTCACATGAAGAAATTGGAAAAGAGTATAAGAAGGCAGGGTGCAAAAACGTAGTTCAAATTCTGGCCAACACTTTAAATTGGACTCCTGAAATGGATTCAATAGATATCGCTTTTATAGATGGATGCCATGATCCTGAGTTTGTCTATCAGGATACGGTAAGGGTATTGTCAAAATGTAAAAAAGGAAGCATTATACTGTGGCATGATTTTAATCCTGAATTGGTTGATCACTATAGCTGGGTAGGGGGTGTTTGTAGTGCAGTTGCTAAACTTTATGAAGACGGTCATTTAAGTAACAAGACATTGCATTTGCAAGATTCGTACGTTGGACTTTATGTGGTTTAACCTCTTTATATTCAAAACTTAGCTCGCTTATATTTCAATATCATGTACTCTCAAAAAGATGAAGAAAAATATATTGTTGAATATTTTAAGGATACTCCCAATGGTAAATTTTTAGATTTTGGAGGATATGATCCCAAAGTATTTAGTAATACAAGGAGACTTTACGAACTGGGTTGGAAGGGCATTTATTTAGAACCTTCAAAAGCTCAATATGAAAATTTTATAAATATGACTTTGATCAACAAAGCCGTATCCACATATGATGGTGAAATCACATTTTACAACTGTAATGACGGGCCTTCAACCACTGAAGTATCTCACAAGGAAAAGTGGTTGGACAGAATTCAAGTATGGAATGAGGAAATTGTTCCTTGCATTTCTATCAACACTTTACTAGAAAAATATGCACATGAAATTGATTTTCTGAATATTGATGTAGAGGGTGCTAATATTCAACTATTTCGTGCCATTGAACCGAAATATTTAAGGAACATCAAAATGATTTGCATTGAACATGACGAATACCATACAGAAATGATAAATAGTTTGGCTAGATATGGATTTCAATTGATACTATACAATGAAGAAAATATATTGATGGTAAAGGGTTCATACTGGACATTAATAAATAAAATTAAAAGCTTTTATTTATTAAGTCAATTTAGATCAATTGGCAAAAAGAAAATCCTTAAGCTGCTAATGGGTTTTTCTATGAGTTAATCAACTTGGCTAAGGTTAGCCATTTTTGCGGTGTTGAAATTGCTATCTTGTATCTCAGGATTCAGCCCTGGTCTTTGAATGATAATATTTCCCATTACCATTAAATCCATTTTTGTTCTTAAAAAACAGTTGAGCGCATTCTCAGGGCTGTTTACTATAGGTTCATTTTCATTGAATGAAGTATTGAGTAACATAGGTATTCCGGTTTTTCTGTAAAACGCATGGATTAAATTATAAAACCTTAGATTGGATTCTGGACTTACAGTTTGAAGTCTTCCGGTACCATCTATGTGTGTTACTGCAGGGATTAAATCCCTTTTCTGGTGTTTGATTTGGAGTACTTTCTCCATATACATTGACTCGCCATCTTGCACAAAAAAATCATGGACATGTTCTCGTAAAATGGAAGGTGCAAATGGTCGAAAATCTTCTCTCCTTTTTATTTTTTCATTAAGTAATTCCTTGGCATCAGTTCTTCTGGGATCAACAAGAATAGACCTATTGCCAAGTGCTCTTGGACCGAATTCTGTTTTACCTTGAAACCATCCAACGACACATTTATTGGTAAGTGCATTCACTACTGTTTCAAAAAGAATTTCATCAGGATATTCTCTAAAATTGATTTTCTTGGAACGAAGAAATGATTTGATGGCTTCATTGTCAAAACTGGCACCAGTATACGCCCAGTTTTGGTTATAGATTCGTTTATTTTTGAGATCGTTGTGATAAAAATATAAAGAGGATCCTATTGATGTTCCTGCGTCATGGCATGCAGGCGATACAAACAAATTTTTGAAAGAAGTATTGGCTATTATTTTTCCATTAGCCACAGAATTTTGGGCGACACCACCACTGAGGCATAAATTTTCAGATTGGGTTCTTTTATGAATTTTTTGGCAGAGTCCAAAAATAATTTCTTCTGTAACTTTTTGTACCGAAGCAGCAATGTCTTTATGGTATTGTGTGATTGGCTCGCCCGGCAACCTAAGAGGACCAAGTTTTTTTATCAAATAACTGGAATACATGGATTCAATTACAGGAGAACCTTTCTCCCAGTCCATTTTCAAGCCTGAATCAAAGAAATTAAAATAATTTGAATTGAGCTTAAAGGAGTCATCTGATTTTTGTACAATTATTTTCCTAAGTTCTAAACAATAATCTGGGGATCCATAAGATGAAAGTCCCATGACCTTGTACTCATCCCCGTAGTTGTGGAATCCTAGGTATTGGGTCATCATGGTATAGAAAAAACCCAAAGAGTGTGGGTATTTAATATTGTCAAGAACTTTTATTTTATGACTTCTCCCATAGGCAAGCATGGTAGAATTAAAATCTCCCATTCCATCTATTGAGAGAAGAGCTGATTCTTCAAATGGGGAAATATAAAAGGCGGAAGCGTTATGACTCCTGTGGTGTTCTACAAATTTTAATTTGGGAAATGGCTTGCCAGTATCAGGGACTTTTAATTGTTCATATATATGAGAGATAATATTATTAATTTGAATGCTATTGCTCGCTCGTTTTTTGAGGCTAAACAATATTTGGGGTTTATTGACAGCATAGCGAAGTTTATCAAAAAGTCGTGCTTTTGGGTCTTTGGAAAGGGTGACAAAATCTACTTCTTCAATCGATATGTTTGCTTCCTTAAGACAAAACTTTATAGATTCGATAGGCAAACCAGCCCAATGTTTAATTCGATTTATTCGTTCCTCTTCGATAGCAGCAATTAGCTTTCCGTCTTTTACCAAGCATGCTGATGAATCTCCATGGTAAGCATTCAGACCGAGAATAAACATTTGTGAATTTTGGTAGAAAAAATAGTACAGATCAGCTAATATACTAAAGAATGTGATTAAGCAAATAAATTCTTGTACGCTTCAACTATTTTATTTTTATCTTGATAATTCCCTGCTAACGCATATGCGTGTTTGCAGGTTAGGCTATATTCGTTTTGGTTCGTATAGACCAGTTTACGGATTGTTTTTATCCATTTTCCCTTGTTTTCCAATTCAATATCCCAACCTGCATTTTTTTCTTCTAAGTTTCTCCATGGAGTATTATTACTTATTAGCACAGGCCTTCCATGTGATAGCGCTTCGTAGATTGAGTGTCCGAAATTTTCTCCGTAAGAAGGTAAGACAAAGACATGATGGGATTTTAGTAGTGCATTGACTTTCGAAGGCGGAATCGATCCAAAATATTTAACTGTAGTATTTGCAGGAGTTTGTTTAATGAGCTTTTTGCATTCGGTCCAATAAGTTTGATCTTCAATTGGCCCAACTATAGATAAGTCTATTTTATCATCTACATGCATCAACACTTGTAGAATAAACATCAGGTTTTTCTTTGCGGATATCCTTGAGATAAAAATTAGTTTGAGTGTTCCTTTGTCTTTTTTAATGGGTTCAAATGCTTTTCGATTTTGAAGTATAAAATTTGGAATTGTGGGAACCTTTTTAGCATTAGGAAAATACCTCAGTATGTCCTTTTGTTCTTGAGAATCCGTTGCTTGAAAAATCAAATGGCGATCGACTCGGAATAAGTTTAATGCGACTAGATAAATAATTTTTTTAAAGGACTTATATTTTAAAGCACCTTTATGCAGCATTCCTCTTGGGGTAATTATCAGTTTTGATTTAATACTACCTACAAATTTTAAGTAAATGGGTAGTACTGAAAAATAGAAAGAAAACATGCTGTTGATGTAAATATAATCCGGAGAGGTCTCCTTTATTATATTCAGTAGTAATGGTTTACTTGGATTGTTTAAATAGTAAATTGTGTATTTTCCATCTTTCGAGCCGTTCCATTCATTAGGTTTTGTGTCGGAGTATTCCATGTCATCACCTAAGTCTTTATTGGTGGTAAGTACATGGATGTCATAATAATCCGCCATGTTTTGGGCAAAGTAGAAACACGATTTTATAGGCCCTCCAGCTTTATAACCAGGTACGAACCACTCGGTTAATATCAATATTTTAGGTTTTTTCTTCAACTGATATTTTTGTTCATCCAATGACTTAATACTACTAATAGCCAAATTTGACTCCAATGAATTTCCTTGTCTCCTGCTTTAAATTTCTTCCAGTTGTTTTGGATTATTTGAGTGTTGAATTCTTCAAAATTCTCTAGCGCCAGAAGTTGTTGATCACAAAAACTTTCTAATTCTGTTTTCATCCATTTTTCCCATGGAAAAGTGAATCCTTGTTTATTCCTACTAGTGATTTCGTTTGGTAACATACCATCTAAAGAATCAATTAGCAACCTCTTTGATTGAACAGGCTCCTTAAATTGATTTGGAATATTTAGCATGTATTCTACAAGCTCGTGATCAAGGAATGGAACCCTTACTTCCAGAGCATGTGCCATGCCCATCCGATCGGCATCCCTCAATAATACATTTTGAGAATAGGTCTCTATTTCTGCGATCGATAATTGGCTTAGTGGAGGAAATTTATTCATTTCACCGATTCTTGATAGTATACCCTCAATTGGAGAAGCACTTGAGGGTTTTGCTTTAAGGATGCTTTTCAGCGCATATTTCGTGTGTATTTGTCTAAATATTGGATAAAGGTTATTGAGTTCAGGTGTTTTTAACGAAACCATTTCCTTGATTCTATTTCTTTTATGTGGTGTTGCAAAAGAAGCGATCAATGGGGCAATAAATTTCCTCATGGAATGATTTAAAAACCAAAATGAGGCATTTTGAGTTTTATAATATTGTCTGAACACAGGGTATCCAGCAAAAAGTTCATCTCCGCCAAGCCCTGAAAGGGCGACAGTTAACCCATGACGTTTCGCTTCTTTTGACACAATATAGCTGTTCACAAAATCTCCCGAAGGAGAGTCTAGTGCTGCCAACGCATTTGGAAGTAGATCAAGCAAATTATGGGCTCTTAGTTTGAGTTGCTGATGTTGTGTGTTAAACCTTTTTGCAATCAGAGAAGCATATTGAGATTCGTCAAATTGTTTTTCTTCAAAGCCAATTGAAAATGTATTAATGGCTTGATCTGACAAAGAAGACATAATGCCAACAATAGCACTTGAGTCGATCCCACCAGATAAAAATGCTCCCAATGGAACATCACTGATCATTCTTTTTTCTACTGATTCGAACAGCAATTGTTTAATATCAGATTGAATAGCAATTTTACTTTTATAGTTTGGTTTAAAATTGACTGTGGGACTCCAATACCTGTGTTCTTCAAAAGTATTATTCTTGACTATTCCGTAATGACCCGCGCGTAACTGATAAACCGAATCAACTATGGTATTTGGTGCGTGTACAGTCTGGTAAGAAAGAAATTCACTTATCGACTGATATGAAGTTTTCTTAGGAATTAGCCCTGAAGAAATCAAAGACCTGATTTCTGAGTCAAAAATAAAATGGTCATTGTGGCAATAATAAAGTGGTTTGATGCCCATCCGATCTCTCGCTATGAACAATGTTTTATCGTGGTTGTCCCAAATGGCAAAAGCAAACATTCCATTGAACTTGGAAAGGCAGTCAACACCCCATTTAAGGTAAGCTGCCAATACAACCTCGGTATCGGAGTTGGAATGAAATTCGTATTCTGGTATTTTGGTTCTGAGGGCTCTATAATTGTATATTTCACCATTGTAGACAATGGTATAGCGCTGGTCTTGAGTCAAAAAAGGCTGATTGGCATTTTCACTGAGGTCAATAACTGACAATCTTGTATGACCTAAGGCTATATCATCCTGGATATAATAGCCTGTCGCATCTGGCCCTCTATGGATCAGGTGTGAAGCCATTTTTTTTATAGGATGATTTTCGAATGCGAAACACCTGCCAACTATCCCAGCTATCCCACACATGTTATTACCAGCTTGTTTATTAATTCATTGAATTTCGAATTCGAAAAATTATCTCGAAAATGGCGATAACCATTTAGCCCAAATGTTTTTCTTTTATCTGGATTGTTAATCAAGTATTCAATCTTATTTCGAATTTTTTCTTCAGTGGGTTCTATCAGAAATCCAGTTTTTCCATCTACGATTACATCTTCACTGCCACAATTGATGGCTCCAATTATGGCTTTCTTATGCATCATGGCTTCCAAATAAACAATGCCAAACCCTTCGCCACTGCTAGGTAGGGCAAAGAAAGTGCAATTTTTATACAATGAGTTTAATGATTGATCATCCAAATTCGTGTGGAAATTTACTATTTCTCCTAGTCCTAGGCTTTCGACTAACACTAGATGCCGTTTTAAATCATTACCAGATGCGACAATTTCAAAAGTCCAATTTTTTGAAATCAACCAATTTTTTATTGATACGAGCGACCTCAATGTGATATCAATTCCCTTGTATTTTTCGTTTTCGTCCAACCGGGCAACAGAAAGAAAATAATGGGATTTGTATTTCTCTACCTCATTATCCTTTGATTGTTTAGGCAAGGTATTAAAAATGAGTTTTACTTTATGGTTTGCTGTTTTTGTTTCTTCTTCAAATTTTGATTTGGTATAGTTACTTACTGCCCAATATTCATTTACATGGGGAAGATATTTGACAAGGCTCGGTTTTGGTTTCCATGCTTCTATACCATGGAGCAATGCAATATTTTTCACCTTCACAAGT
>CAXBNB010000197.1:0-7191 GCA_963976505.1 uncultured Reichenbachiellaceae bacterium | reverse complement strand
AATATCCCCAACCACAATTACTTTGCTAATACCATTGTCCAGAAATAATAAATCTTGGTACAAATCATATATACCACTTTCATTGTGGTCGTACATGATTAAAGTATCAATTTTAAACTTTATTATTTCCCTACAAATATGCGAGCCAATGGATCCGGCAGCCCCAGTCACCAGAATGGTTTTGCCTGTATAAAGTTGCTTTGCCTCGTTGGAAACAACCGCATAAGATTTCCTTCCCAATATTTCTTCCTCTTGTAACCTTGTAATCAATTTGTGCTTTTTGAATACAAGTTAGGAAAAAACTCAACCTTAATCCCACACATGTAATCCAATTGGGAAGTGTTTTTTACAAAATGGTAGTTGTGGGTATAATCAAGTCCTACACTTAAATTGACATTAAGACTTTCGTTTAATCCTTTCGTCCAATTAAGTCCTAAGAGGAAGTGGTTTTCTTCAGGTCGGTTTTCGTTTACTTCCAAATCCACAAAATCATTTTCGGCTTCTGTGATAATTCTATAAGTATCGCTGGATCTATTGATATACTGCAAGTTCATTGTCAAAAAACCTACTTTTTCTGATGAATAAGTAAGCTCTGTGTTTGACAAGAATACATCAGGTCCTAAGCCTAGCCCCAATATCCTTCCATTTATGGCATGGCCACCTTTATAAATTCCATGTCGATATCCCCGAGGCGCTGATCTAATCAACTCAGTTCTCAGACTCCAAGCTGTATTAGATCCTATTTTCGGAAGGTAAAAGCCCAACAACCATGTAGCATTATGTACCATAAGCATTTCAAAGTTGCTGTCAATATCTTCAAACATACCTGCTATATAGACATTTGCACCACCAAAATTTCTTGTTATACTTCCCGTGAAATTATGATTGGAAGGAGCAGGATCTCCGGCCTCAATCAAAAAACCTACATATTCACCAATAGCCCTGGACAAACCGGGTGTACCGATTCCTTTACCACCCAAAACAACCGTATGCTCCACAGCGAAATTCCATTTTTCAGTAGGTTGAAAGTCGAATCTATAGGCTGCCATTTTCGCATTAGCTTGGGCATAGTCATTTCCCATATTGGCTACAAAAGTTGTGAAATTATATGTCCCGAGTTTTTTCAAAAACCAAGGAAGCTTTTTTTGTCCCGCAACAGATAGTTTGATCATATCAAGTGCAGGTGCATTTTGTGACAACAACAAGCCTCCATTGCTTCTAGGTCCCCATTGTATGTTGTCTCTCCCAATACTTAACTGTAGGTATCCGAGGTTGGCATTGAGCAATAGTTTTTGAAATCTTAGTTGGTTGTTGACCGCATTGTCTTTATTCAGAATCAACTGCGGTTGCAATTGTACGCTCAGCAGGTCTTTATAGTTTATGGCATGATTGCTTTCTAAATAGGCATTGAAGCTATTTCTAAACAACCTTCCCTCTTGATTGGATAGGAGTGGCTGAAAAATAGCATCAATACCCCCCAAGCCATTTGCTTCCACCAAGTCTTCTCTTTGATTCGTTAGAACCTGGGCAAACGATACTTTTTGTAATAAGTCAATATTGAAATCTTTTGAAAGGTCTGTACGCCTTTGGGTCAACAGATTTCGAGTGGATTCAATAATAGCAAAAACCGGATCATCCGTTTCAATCTTTTGTTGAGTGTTATCTAATAATTTTAGAATGGTCTGCTCCTTCAATGGTTTTTGTGCCAATGCTCCCTGACTGATTAATCCTTTTGATTGGAGCATATCCAAATTAGTATAAACTTGATTAGCATATACATTTTGCACCGATTGTCCAGAGACAACAACGCATGATAGCAAACATGAAAAAAGGAAAAAGACAACCTTCATATTCAAAGGTTAAAGGTGAAATGAATCAATTAGTAGGCCTTGTACTTGATGAGGGAAAGTACAGTGAGGAATAGGATTTTGATGTCTAGGTAAAGGCTCCAATTTTTCACATAAAAACGATCCAATTTTACCCTTCCATACATTTCACTGAATCTTTTGGTTTCACCTCTATATCCCTTGGCTTGAGCCAAACCAGTTACGCCCGGTTTAACAGCATGCCTCTGCACGAACCTGTCAATTTTGGGAGAAAAGATATTGTTGAGGTTTACCGGATGTGGCCTAGGCCCTACAACAGACATGTCGCCGAGAAAGACATTGATAAACTGCGGAAATTCGTCAATGCTTGTTTTTCTTAGAATGTTACCTATTCTGGTAATTCTTGGATCATTTTTTACAGCCTGCTTGGTATCTGCTTCCTCATTGACCACCATAGTCCTGAATTTCCAACACAAAAACAGCTGATTGTTTTTTCCATGACGCGATTGCCTGTAAAACATCGGCCCTTTAGATTCCAATTTGATCAAGAGTCCAACAAGAGGAACCATCCACGATAATATGAATATCATCACCAAAGAGGAAAAAACCAGATCAAATGCACGTTTGAAAAACCTATTCACCATTTTATCAAGAGGAATGGAGTTGACATTGATTACTGGAATAGCACCATACTTTTGAACGGACAAGTTTTTGTCACCAACTATTCTCAGGTCATCAACAAGCTTGATCTTGATCAAATTATTTTCCGCAAAATCTATCAGCTTCTTTACATCCTTGTCATACAGTTTGGGCAAACTACAAAACATAATGTCAACCTGGTTTTCCTGTGCAAAATTCATGGCCGAAGGAATGTCTCCTATCACATTTTTTTGATCCGTATTGTGATCAAAAAAACCCAGCAGGTTATAACCTATTCCCGGATTATCACGAAAATGCCTTTCCAAGCTCCTACCGATAGGACCATAGCCTACAATGACAATATTGCGAAGGTTAAAACCTTTGGTTCTATAATACCTAAGAATGTAAATCACTCCCACCCTCCAGGATACCACACAAATGGAGAAAAACAGATAGGTATAAAATAAGTGTTCTCTGGAATAAAAATAAGCCCTAGTGGCCACCCACATAGCAAAAACCACTGCCAAATTGATGGTCAGGGCAAGTAGCACCTGAGAGATATTGTCAACGACACCTTTTTCCCGATCTACTCGATCAAGCTTGGCAAAAAAGTAGATCGCGATCCATGTTATATTCAGAAAAGAAAATAAAAATGGATATGCATTGGACTCATGCCACCAAGTGTCGAACCGTAATTGATTAGCAATTAGAAACCCAAGATTCAAAAAAAGCAGGTCTGCTAATAGAAATATTATCGGAAAATATTTCGAATATCTTCTGTTGGCCATTTTATTCACACTTTAACCCTGTGTAATTTAATGAATTAAAATTAAAACCTTAATGTTTAAATTACTACAAGCCGATTCCAAAATATATGAACACAAGGCATTCAATGCCTTCTACCTCAAGAGAGTGTTTTACATTGGGAGGAATCCGTATAAAAGTATTTGGTTTTATATTATACGCACTGCTGTCAATAGTATAAGTGCCATTACCCTTTAGAAAAAAAAAGAATTCTTCCATTGTCGGATGAATATGGTCTTCAACAACTTCTCCTGGTTTTAATTCACCATATGCTAATTGTGTCAAGTTGGATTCTGTATCCGAAAAGTTTACAAATACTCTCTTGAAGCCAGCAAGGTGAGCTGTATGCTCACATTTGGTGTCTTTTAAATACTCTATAATCTTCGACACTAGTTGATTCTTTTATTTTTTATCTGCTCCCTTATCCATTCATATGTTCTTTTGGTACCTTCTTTTAGAGGAATAGAAGGAGACCAAGATAGTTTTTCCTGAATTAATTTATTGTCAGAATTTCTTCCCCTTACACCCAAGGGGCCATCGATATTTTTGAGCGAAATATTCTTGCCCGAGATTTCAACTACCATTTTAGCAAAATCATTTATAGATATCATTTCTTCAGAACCAATATTTACAGGCTCAGAAAAATCAGACTGCATCAATCTTCTTACACCTTCGACACATTCGTCAACTATTAAAAATGAACGAGTTTGCAAACCATCACCCCAAACCTCTATTGTACCGCCATCTTCTGTTTCTGCCACCTTTCGACAAAGAGCCGCTGGAGCTTTTTCTCTTCCTCCTTCCCACGTCCCAAGTGGCCCAAAAATGTTGTGAAAACGAGCTATTCTTACTTGAATACCGTGATTCCTTTGGTAGGTTAAATACAACCTTTCACTGAATAATTTTTCCCAACCATATTCAGAGTCCGGCGCAGCAGGATAAGCTGAATCTTCTGAACACTTCGGATTATCAGGATCCATTTGGTTATACTCTGGATACATACATGCTGATGATGAGTAAAATATTTTTTGCACTCCTTTAATTTTGGTTTCTTCCAAGACATTAAGGTTACATAACACTGAATTATGCATGATATCAGCGTCATTGTCTCCGGTAAAGACAAAGCCTGCACCTCCCATATCAGCAGCCAATTGATATATTTCGTCCAAATCTGCCGTTACTACATCCTTCACCAAAATAGGATCACGTAAATCACCAACAATGAATTCATCCGCATTCATGTTACCATACTCATTTTCTTTTAAATCAACACCTCTAACCCAATAACCTTCTTTTTTTAACCTGTTTACTAAGTGTCCACCTATAAAGCCTCCGGCTCCACATACTAATGCTTTTTTCATGTTTATTTCTTAAAAAATTCTCCTTTAATTATTTCGGCAAAGTTATAATATATGAATGAAGGTACAATATCAAAATACCTTTTCCATAACCTCTTCGGTTCCATCAACAATCTGAAGAACCATTCCATACCAATACTTTGAATCCAATTGGGTGCTTGTTTTACATTACCAATATGGAAGTCAAACGCCGCTCCAACAGTTATAATATATTTAACTTTAGTAAATTTTGATAAATAAAAAGCAAATTGCTCCTGCTTTGGTGTACTAAGCCCAACCCAAACTATATCAGCCTTAGATTCATTTATTTTATTAGCAATTCCTTCAAAATCGTATTTATCAACTGGGGAAAACGGCGGGCAAAAAGTGCCTACAATATTGAAATTACCAAAATTCGCCTGACATGCTAGTTTCAATTTATCCGCAACTCCGGTCGTTCCACCGCAAAGAAAGTGTTTTATTAATCCTTTTGAAGAATGAATCATCATGCCCTGAAAAAAATCTGGACCATAACACCTTGACATCATATTCGCTCCTTTTAACCTACCTACCCAAACGCTGGGCATCCCATCAGGAAGGTTAATATAAAAAGCACTTAATATTTTTTTAAAATCAATATTACGTTTTGAATAAACCAATCCATGCGCTCCCGTTGCACTAACGCAGCGATTGTCTCCATCAGATTTATTAACCATTATGATCGCTTCTTCAATTGATCTATTGTACATTGAAATACCCAGAACCTCAACCATACACTTTGTACTCATATTATTGCACTATTTTTCTATCTTATAACTTTAAAAAATCTTCTGATTTTTCTAATCAGCCTGAGTATCAGAAATAAAGAGAATTTTGGATAATCAAAACATCAAATTTAAGGACAAATTAGTAAAATCCACTTTCTTTTTTAGGTAATAGGAATTATTCATGTACAATATTTCTTTGAGTAAGTAAAAATAACTGAACTTCGTTAAAGTCCATATGGCCATCAATAAGGGAGTGCGCCCTGAAAGTTAGTATCTTGTCCCTGACTTAATAGTCATTGCCCAATATTCATTGCAGAAAAACTCTAATGACCAGACTGTATTAAAACGTTCGGTGAGCTTCTTGCCACTTATTTTTAAATAATACTTCAAAAATATCAATCCAAACATGCCTTGATTACTGAACCAGCGAGTAGCACCCTTACCGCTTTCTTTCAGATCAGTCCGGCATTTTGATTGCTTTTGACAAAGTAGTCAAGCATACGACCTGACTATCTCCTAATTCTTGAAAATTTACCAATTTGGATGAATGTTATCCCGTCGTTGGAAAAGTTCTTGTTGTCCCATATATTGCTTGTTTTGGTTGTGATTCATTAATGAGTGTCAAAAAACTGCTAACCGAATAATATGACAATTCGATCTAATTACTATCTTTTTCTATGTGTTGTCCTCTTTAGTTGTGAAAAAGAACAGGAAAAACTAGAATTAAAAGAGAGTGTTTTCGTTTATAAAAATAACAATGAACAGCAATTTAGTGCGTTTGTTTCTGATACGACGATTCATGCTGATTATCCCCATAAAAAATCTACACATTTTAGTATGGTTCAATTTACAGGACGATTTGCAAATTATACAAAAGCGGATACCTGGTATCCTTCTTGGTCTTCTGATGGAAATCTTTATTCACCCTGGACAGATGGAGAAATCGGAAGTTCAAAATCTTTTTCAGGTGGAGGGGATGCTACGACCGGACAGGCAAGAATTGAAGGAGATGATCCCTTAAACCTTCAAGTTATTAACCTCGGAATATTAAAAGCGTCTCCTACGCCATATAAAGGACGATACCCATGTGGGAGTTTGGTGTACAATGGAATATGGTATTATGGAACATATACCTTAAATTATGCCGACTATGGTTTAAATTGGGCTATTTTGGGACCCTTTTCCGGTTTTCATATTTCACATGATATGGGTAAGACATGGAAAGAATCACCAATATCAAATTCTCCAGGAAAAACACTATTCTCAGAACCCAACAAAATGAATGGACCTGTAAAGATTGGAGCTCCCCATTTTGTTGATTTTGGTAAGAACATGGAATACTCTCCTGATGGTAAAGCCTACCTTGTTGGACATGGTGCCATTGAAAATGATCTGGAGGATCGTAAAGCAAATCTGAGTTGGATTACAGGAGATCAAATATACCTGTGTCGTGTAACACCTTCACCCGAAAATATGAATCATGAGGAGGCCTATGAATATTTCGCGGGGCACAATGAGAGTGGAAACCCAATTTGGTCAGATGATTTTAAATTAATTCAACCAATTCTAGATTGGGATAACAATACAGGTTGCGTGACGATAACCTATAATGCTCCATTAAAAAAGTACATCATGTGCGTGACAGATGGTTGGCCGACAGTGGAAAAAATGAATACTTATCTAATGGAGTCAGACAATGTTACAGGTCCCTGGAACATGATAACTTACTTGAAAGATTTCGGGCCACAAGCATATTTTGTCAATATCCCTTCAAAATTCATCAGTAACGATGGCTTGACGATGTGGTTATGCTTTTCC